>JBEVND010000372.1:0-7334 GCA_040508285.1 Rariglobus sp.
CGCGAAGCTGAAAGAAATCGAATCCGACCTGCGCGACCGTTTCGGCAAATACAGCGACGAAGTGCGCGCGCTGCTGCTCATCACCGAGATCCGTATTCGCGCGGAGCAGAAAGGAATCATCAGCGTCGAAACCGATTCCTCGCGCCTCAAATGTCTTCGCGGTTCCGGCGTGCGCGATGATTACGTGATGCTCACCGGCTCCCGTTTTCCCCGCTTGGTCACCCCGAAACCGCTGGCTCGCCTCAAGGAAATCCTGACGTTTCTCGGCAACTTGTAAGGCGATTTAAGTCCGCTGCGTTCTGAGTAAATTACTTGGTTTTAGGTCAGCGCGGTCTCACCGCTTGCGGTTTCCCTGGACCGCAGTTTCTCGTTCAAACAGCGAGCAACCACGCAGCGGCTGCCGGTGCGCTGAAGAACGTATTGTGTATCCGCAGTCCCAGAGACTGTAGAGCGCCACTCGCCGAGCAACTTGCTGGCCTGCCACCGTCGCCAGCCTGTTATATCCAGACTCTTTCATTTTGATTCTTTACGTCCGATTGGCGTCCGCCTGATGTAAGTCACTCACTCATGGAATACTACATTGGCATCCAAGGCGTTCAGTCCGGCCCGTTCACCGAATCGATCATTCGCGAAAAGCTTGCTCGCGGTGAATTCCCTGCCGACGCGCTTTGCTGGGCCGAAGGATGGCCGGCCTGGCGTTCGTTAAGTGCCACGTTCCCCTCTGATCTTTCGCAATCCGCCCGTCCGCCCGGATTACCGCCCGCGCACTATCCCCCCATCCCTGCCCAGCCGGTTCACTCGGGCCCACCCACGACATCGGGCTTGGCAATCACGAGCTTGGTCCTCGGTGTGATCGGGTTAATTGCATTTATTCCGGCGTTGCCCGCAGTGATCTGCGGACACATCGCCTGCTCGAACATCAAAAGCTCCGGCGGCAAGCAAACCGGCCGCGGCATGGCGATCGCCGGCTTGGTGCTCGGCTACATCATCATTGCGCTCTTTCCGGTCGGCCTGTTGGCCGCGATGGCCGTTCCAGCCTTTCAAAAAGTCCGCTCAGCTTCGCAGGAAAAGACGGTCATCAACAACCTTCGCCAGCTGGATTCCGCCGCCGAGCAATTCATGCTGGAGAACGGCACCAAGCAGGCCAGCTACTCCGATCTGGTCGGACCGGATCGTTATATTCCTAGCCTGAACCCGATTGTCGGTGAAGATTACAGCGATCTGGTCATCCGCCAAAACGACCGCTCGATCAGCGTAACCACCAGCCAAGGTCGCGTGATCACCTACACGCGTCACTACACCAGCAGCAGCACGTCATTCGCGCCCGAAACGCCGTAAATCTCTTCGCGCCAAAGGTGCACCGGCTTACAGATCGCCTCTCGCAGGAAGACGTAAGCCGATGACCCGACGACTCGAGCGAGCCCGCGGTCGCTCGAGTAACGGCACGACGGCGAACCGTGTTGTCTGCACCCGGAACGCGGCTCGAACTCGATCACCAGCAGACGCCCTTTGCCCTTCGATCCGCGTCGATCGTCGCTACTTGCACGGAACATCTGCTGCCTCCCTACGTCCCACTGCACTGTTCTCTGCTTGTAGCTAACCACTTTTGGCGGACGTCGCACCCGGTTTCCACGGTTGACCGCCCCCCCGCCCCTCCTACCGTTAGAGGAAATTTTCTCGTTCCTGCCCAATCTGCCTAATCCATGACGTTTCACCGTCTCTGCTTTCTCGGCGCTTTCGCCACCACTCTTTCGCTCGCAGTCGTAGCCCAGACTCCTGCCCCCGCGACCGCCACGCCGCCGCCCGACAACCTCTCCCTGCGTTTCGCCAACGGCGTGGTTGCCGTCGCCGAGGACAAAGTGATCACGGTTGACGATCTCCGCCGCGAAATCGCCCCTCGCGTGCCCGCGCTTCAACGCTCGGCTCGCAACGAGAAGGAATTCAACGAACGCCTCGAAGCCCTCCAGGACGAGATCGTCCAGGAACTCGTAGACCGCGTGCTGATCGTCAAAGAGTTCAAAAAAGACGAACGCCGCAAGGTGCCCGACAGCTACATCAACAACGCCATCGCCGAGGAGCAGATCCGCCGCTTCGACGGTGACCGGTCCAAGTTCCTCACTTACCTGCGTAACAGCGGTCTCACCTACCGCGACTACCGCAAGCGCGTTGAAGACGATATGATCTACGACTACATGCGCGGCCAGCAGCGCAAGAATCAGAACATCGTCAGCCCTGCCCGCGTTGAATCGTTCTACAGCGAGAACAAAGACCGATTCATGCAGGACGACCAAGTCCACATGCGCTTGCTCTCGCTCACCCGCTTGCCCGACGAGACCGACGAACGCCTGCTCGCCCGAGCCAATGTTGTTACCGCTCGTTTCAAGGCCGGTGAAAAATTCGAAGACCTCGCTCGCGAACTCAGCCAGGATTCCAAGCGCGCCCGTGGCGGCGATTGGGGCTGGCAGCCGCGCGCCGACCTCAAACCCGAGTTCAGCAAGCCGCTCTTCGAACTCGAAAAAGGCCAGATCACCGAGCCGATCGTCGCTCCCGAAGCCGCTTATGTTCTCTTCGTGGAAGACCGCAAATTCGCCGGCGTCCAGACGCTCGCCGACGTCCGCGATCAGATTGAAAAGATCCTGATCAACCAGATGGCTCGCGAAGCCGAGGAACGCTGGCTCGAGCGTCTCCGCCGCAACGCCTACGTAAAAATTTACTAAGCCAGGCGCTTGGTGACCGTCAGTGGCCGGCCTCCCGACAGAGGCCGGCTTTTTTGTGCATGCACCCATCGCTTCCCCGCCTCGCTCGTGCTTGCGCAGACCACTTGGCGACATCACATTGCAATTCATGACGACCTTGGAATCCCTCGAAGCACTCAGCTACCTCGTCACCATCGTCGGTTTACCGTTTGCGATCTGGGTCTTCATCAAAGAACAGAAAAAAGAGCGCGTGAACGACGACGAGGAACTCTACCTCCAGCTCTCCGACGAATACTCTAAGTTTCTCCGCCTCGTCCTCGACAACGCCGACCTGCGCCTGATGACCCAGGCCGAGCCCTCAACGCCGTTTAACCCCGAACAGATCGAGCGCCGCGACGTCCTCTTCGAAATCCTCATAGCGATCTTCGAGCGAGCCTACATCCTCGTTTACGAAGACGAGATGGACCGCCAGACGGCCCGTCTCTGGCAAACATGGGAAGACTACATGCGTTACTGGTGCCGCCGAAGTGACTTCCGCGCCGTCCTCCCCTCGCTCCTCGAAGGCGAAGATCCCGACTTCCAGCGCCACATCCAGGGCATCGCCGAAAAAGAGTCGCGCACGCCCAAAAACGGAATTCCCGCGTGAACAATAGCCCCGCTTCACCCAACCGCCTGCAAACCCTCGCCTCGGGCGACCGCCCGCAAGAGCGCCTGCAAAAACTCGGCGCCGGTGCGCTCAGCGACAGCGAACTCCTCGCCATGCTCCTTCGCAGCGGCACCAAGGGCCACGACGTGCTCACGCTCTCCAATCGCCTGATCTCCGAAGCCGGCTCGCTCGCCGGACTGATCAAGTGGAGCGAGACCGATTTCAAAAAGCTCAAAGGCATCGGCCGCATCAAAGCCCTTCAGCTCATCACCGTGATGGAAGTCGCCCGCCGCGTGCTCGCGCAGGCCGGCCCGCAGACGCCGTTGATCGACAGCGCGGACAAAGCCGCCGATTTCCTCCGCCCACTCACGCACGGCTTGGAGGTGGAAAAATTCTTCGTCTTGGCGCTCAACCGAAAGAATCGCCTTATCAAGTGCATCGAAATCACGTCGGGCACGGCCACGAGTTCACTCGCCCACCCGCGCGAAGTTTTCCGTGAAGCGATCAAGGAAGCGGCCTCCGCGATCATCTGTGCGCATAATCACCCATCGGGGGACCCGTCGCCCAGTTCGGCCGACATCAAGGTCACCCGGCAACTTCGCGAGGCCAGCCAGACGATCGACATCACGTTGCTCGACCACGTCATTCTCGGTCAGCCGTCGCACGATCCATCGGGCGTGGGCTATTACAGTTTCCGCGAAGCCGGCTTGATCTAAGCGGGCAGAAAAAAACCTTCCTGGCCTAGGAAGGTTAAAAGAGGTGGTGGTGGAAGCCGGAGTCGAACCAGCGAACGCGTGAGCGGGAGGATTTACAGTCCCCATCCTTTGGCCACTTGGATATTCCACCAAAACCGAAGGGACAAAAAGCCCTGTCCCGGAGGTGAATTCAAGTCCCAATTTAGCTAATTTCAACGCGGCCACCCGCCTTGCTTAAAAGTCCCGCAACCAACAGCGTAGGCGCGACACCATTGCGCATGCCCGACGAAGTCACCGAAGCCGTCAGCTCCAGCCTCTTCACCCACCTTGTCACCGTAGGTGGTTTCCTGCTCGCCGTTTTCGCGATTGCCCGCCTGGTCAGCGATAAACGCCCGCCCAGCAACACCGTTGCCTGGCTGCTGAGCATCGTGCTCATCCCCTACATCGCGGTGCCGCTTTTCCTGCTTTTCGGCGGACGCAAGATCCGTCGCCTCGCCCGCAGTAAACGCCGCGTCCGTCCGCGCCTCGAAGGCGTCCCGTCCGCCACGCCCGCCATCGCATCGCTCCCCACTGCGCAAACCATCGCCTCCACCGGCGCCGGCGAACCCGCCGGTGGCAATACCGTGCGCCTCATCACAACGGGCGAACAGGCGTTCGCCGAACTCGAGGCGCAGATCCAGTCCGCGAAACACTCAATTCACATCGCCGCCTTCATCCTGAGCCGCGACGAAGTCGGCAAACGCATCGTCCACCTTCTCGCCAAACGCGCCCGCGAAGGCGTGAAAGTTCGCCTGCAACTCGACGCACTCGGCTGCTTGTTTTCGAGCCGCGGTTTCGTCGATCCCATTCGCAAAGCCGGCGGCGAGGTCGTGCGTTTTATGCCGGTGATTCCGCTCTCGAGTCGACGCTCCGCCAACCTGCGCAATCACCGCAAGATTGCTGTGTTCGACCAGCACACCGCGATCGTCGGCGGCCACAACATGGCGCGGGAATATATGGGCCCCACGCACCTCAAAAAACGTTGGGCTGACTTCGGTGCCGTGATCACCGGCCCAGGCGCGGCGTTGCTCAACGAGGTGTTCCTCGCCGACTGGTCGTTTGCCAGCCGCCAATCCAGCGAAGTCCTGCACAACGAAATCGATCCCGCCGCGGTGCGCACCGAGGGCAACAGCGTCGTGCAAGTCGTGGCGAGCGGTCCCGACGTCTCCGGCGACGCTCTCTACGAAGGTATTTTGTCGATGATTCAGGAAGCTGAACAAAGCATCTGGATCATCACGCCTTACTTCATCCCCGACGAAGTGCTGCTGCGTTCGCTCATCGTCAAAGCCCGCGCTGGCAAAGACGTGACGTTGATCATCCCCGCCAAATCCAATCACCCGGTCACCGACTTCGCACGTCGCCACTATGTGCGCCAATTGCGCAAAGCCGGCGCCCGCGTGCTGCACCACACCGGCAAAATGATGCACTCCAAAGCGCTCATCGTGGACGATCGCATCGGCTTGCTCGGCTCGGCCAACTTCGATCTCCGCAGCCTCTTCGTTAACTTCGAAATCGGCGTCTTCCTCTACTCCGAGGACGACGTTCGCGCCATGCGCATCTGGGCCGGCGAACTCCTTCGCGACTGCGTCGAACCCAAGCCCGAAGCCCGCCCGCGTTTCCGCCTGTTGGGCAACCTCGCCGAAGATCTGAGCCGGTTGTTCGCGCCACTGCTCTGAGCGGAAGATCGATCAGTCGACTGCTTATTCGTAACGCAGCGCCTCGATCGGATCGAGTTTCGCAGCCTGCACCGCCGGATAAATTCCAGCCAGCACGCCCGCCGTCACGCTGAAGGCAAAACCGACGATAAACGCCGAGGGCGCCAGCAACGGCGCGCTTCCCGGCGGCAGCACCGCCCCGAGTCCGTGGATCATCGCCACGGCCACGGCCACGCCCGCCGTGCCGCCGAGCAGACTGAGCGTCACCGCCTCCGCGACGAACTGACTAAAGATATTAAACGGCGTCGCCCCGATCGCCTTGCGAATGCCGATCTCTCGCACGCGTTCGTTGATCGAGGCCAGCATGAGGTTCATGATGCCGATGCCGCTCACGAGCAGCGAAACGCCCGCGATCGCACTACCTCCGACCACGAAACTGGCCTTGGTGCTCGAATAACTGGCGAGCTGTTCCTCGTTCGTCTTCACCCGAAAATCAATCAGCCCTCGGTGCTGTTGCCCGATGACGTTCGCCGCCGCATCGACCGTCTCGCGCAGCAACGATAGATCCGCTGCCTTCATGTTGAGCCACGACAGCCGGTCGGAGCGCTGCACTTTCACCGCCATCGTGGTGAGCGGAATAAACGCGACGTCGTTCTTCCAGTTGAGCGTGTTGTAGGTGCCGTAAAGTCGCTCGTAGTGACGCAGCACGCCGATGATCAAAAAAGGTCTGCCATTCAAATCGAGGAACTGGCCAACCGGATTTTCACCAGGCTCGAAACACTCCTCCTGCACCGTGCTGCCGATAATGATCACGTCGGCGTGATCATGCAGATCGAGATCCGAAAACATGCGTCCCTCGGCGATCTCGTAGCGATTGATTTCGAACACCCCGTTGGTCACGCCCTGCACGCGTCCGTCATGTCGGCGACCTTTCCGCGTGAGTCGCGTATTGCTCGCGTCGATCTCGGGAGAAAGCACCGCGATCGTCGGCACGAGCTCCGTCAACGCCTGCGCATCGGCCAGCGTGAAGCCGCGCGAAACCGGGGCAAACGGTGCCTGTCGATCCGACAATGCCTGCGGGATACCGGAGATTTTTTCCAGTCCTCCCGCTTCTTGCAGCGACGCTTCCCACGTCCCGAAGAAGCCTTCCATAAAACCCGTGGTCAGCACCATCGATGCGACACCAAGCATCACGCAGCTGATGGTGAGCAGCGATCGGAGTTTGTGCCCCCAGATTTCGGCCAGGCCATTAATCACGCCCGAGAAAAGCCGTCTCACGCCGCGCCTCCTTCCGAGACTCGTCCGTCGAGCACGTGGATTTGGCGTTTAAAACGCGCGGCGATTTCCACGGAATGCGTCACGACAATGATCGTGCGACCGAGACGGTTCAGCTCCTGAAACAGGTCGAGAATCGCCGCAGCGGTTTTGGTATCCAGATTTCCCGTCGGTTCGTCGGCGAGGATGATGCGCGGCTCATTGACGAGCGCGCGGGCGATGGCGACGCGCTGGCGTTGTCCGCCGGAAAGTTCACCCGGCTTGTGGTTCGCCCGGTGTGTCATGCCCACGAGTTCAAGCGCGCGCTCCACGCGCGCGGCGGCATCGG
>JBEVND010000400.1:0-3785 GCA_040508285.1 Rariglobus sp.
CTTGGTGTCCTCGCAATTGATCAGGCCGGCACGCCTTCGACTTGTGGAGTGTGTGCCGGTGCGCTTGAGCCGATGGGCTACGTTTACCGCGCCGTCAAGGGGGGCGGGGATTGCCCGTGCGACTACCGCTGCACCGGCGCACTCGGCCCTTCCTGCAATTGTCGATGTGAGGGCGCGAACCATGGAAGCGGGCTGGTGGTCGGCCTGGAGGGGTTGACCGCACGGCCTGTGGATCACGTGGAAGCGGCGAGCCGTGCAACCGAGTGGAAGTCGTCGGTGAAGGAATTCGAAGAGGTCGCGGCTCTCCTGCCTTTCGGCAAGGCGTTGCGAGCTGCCAGCGTCCTGCGCTTCGCCCGTGGATGTCGCACGCACCGGCAACGGATGGCGGCTCTCCGTGACTTTATCGCTGGCGTCGCCGATGCCGGTCCCGAGGTCTTCGAGCTGAATCTGCAGGAGGTGTCGTCGTGATCGCGTGCCTCGATCGCTGGCAATTCCGGCGCGGGTTTCGTGCCGCGTTCTCGGATGCCAGGCGGCGCACGTCGCGCGAGATCCACGCGGGCAGTTACTTTGCGCTTGGTTATCAACTGGGCGTGTCCGCCTACGCACTCAGTCAATCGCTCGAGACCGCAATCAGAGACGCCGAGCACACCACTTTTGAACGCAATAAATCCACGAAGTAGGGGAAGAAGACATGAAAAATAAAACCGCTCTCATTGTATCTGATCGTGAACTGGCCGCCATACTCGCCGGCCTTCGCCTGTGGGAATCTCACCACTCGGGTGGACGCATGCCGAAGTGGGATGTGATCAATGAAATTTCATCGGACTGCGGAAAGCTGAAGCCGCTGGCGGTCACCGAAATTGCCGCGTTGTGCGAGCGCATCAACACCCCTGAGGCCAATGCCGGCTTGTTCGCATCCGCTCCGATCCTTCTGGCGCACCTTCGCATTCTTTCGGCGGAGGATAGCCAGTGCGCGGCGGACTGGGTGCAAAAAAAGAAGGCTGCACGTGTCGCAATTGCCGAGGCGGAGGTGTCGAAATGAGCGCCGACCGTCGCCGCCCTCAATACCTGCGCGCAGAGGAAATCGTTGAACGCTTCCGCGGCAAAGGCGTGGACGTGCGGCGCGCTCACTCGCTCATGCGCAAGCGCACGCTGCCAGGCGTTCAGCTCGTGAAGAACGGCGCCCGCGTCGTCGATGTCGAAGCCGCCGAACGTTTTTTTAACGCCTCCAAGTGACCCAGTAGGGAATAGGGCAATGAACACCAACACCGCCACTTACTCACCCGAAGACAATAAACTGCGCCTCTACGTTGGCCGCGTTCCTCGTCCTGAATACGAGGCACTGCGCGCCGAGGGTTGGACGTCCACGCCGAAACAGAACTGCGATTTCGTCGCCACTTGGACGCCTGCCCGCCGTGACCGCGCTCTATCGTATGCCGAAATCATCGAAGACGAAGACATGGGGCCGGCTGAGCGCGCCGCCGATCGTGCCGAACGCTTCGCCGGTTATCTGGGCAAGCGCCTCGATGAGGCAACGGGTCACGCCGACCGTTTCGATGCTGGCCCCGCGGTGCATGGTTTCCAGTCGCAGGCTCGCGCTGAACGTTCCGCAGCCCGTCACGATCGCATCGGCACCCGCGCCGTCGACGCTTGGGACAAAGCCGAATACTGGCAGCGTCGCACCGCTGGCGTGATCAGCAACGCGCTTCACCTGTCCAGCCCGTCTGTTCGCATGGGCCGCGTCAAGGAGCTGGAGCTTGCCATTGCGCGCCACGAAAAGAACGAACGCGACGACGCTTGGACGAATCACTATCGCCTGCGCCTCGCCTATGAAAACCAGATGCTCGAAGCCTGCGGCGGACGTGCGGCGGTCGTTGAAATGGTGGTCGGTGGTTTCTGGAAAGGGCAGCGCATCCACGGAATCAACAAAAGCCCGGTGACCGGCAACGTCGTTTCCTTGGATGTGTGGGGCAAATATACCAGCTGGCGGAGGGGTAACCTTGTCCAATTTGAGGGCGTGTATCTCGAAAACATCGAACGCGACGGGGAAGGCCATTACCGCGCGCCGACTCCGGAAGAGCTGGCGGAGTTCGAGGCCGCACAGAAAGCCGCGAAAAAGGCGAAGCGCGAGGCAAAGAAAGACGCGCCTCCCGAGCCGAAATTGATCAACCCGACCGACGCGGACGCCGAACGGCTGCAGGCGCTTTGGAATCTCAAAAAATACCACTACTCCAGCGAGCCGCAAACGGTGCTGCGCCTGACGCAGGCGGAGGCGTCTGCCGCGCTCAAAGCCGGATCCGTGAGCACGAAGGAAATCGTGGGCGGCGGCTTCCGTCTCAAGGGGAATCACGATGCGGCCGAGTTGCCGGTTGTGGCAAAAGTTCGCTCTAGCAATGCGCGAGTGGTGGTCATCACCGACAAGCCGCAAACCGCCTTCCCTGATTTCGTCTGGTATGACACGCGTCCCGACATTCAAAAGGAGCTGGAAAACCACGTCGAAGCGCTCGAGGCGGCTGCCTGTGCCTCGTGGTCGAATAGCTTGGATGAAGACACGCAGGGAATCGTTTTCCGTGCTCGTCAGGTCGGGCTGTTCTACGTGATGAGCATGAGCCAATTTGGTTTCACGGAAGCCGGTCGCGCATGGGTTAAGAAAGTCAAAGAAGCGCGCGCTGCCGCGGTGGTCGTCGCGCCTGCTGACGTCGAGCCTGCCGGCGAAGTCTTCAAGCTCGAATACTGATGCAACGGCACGAAAAAGCACTCGAGCGCCTGCGCGGTCTCCAAGTCGAGACCGTGCTGGCTGGTGCGACGCTCGACGCAATGCGCCCGCGCTTCAACACACTGCGCGATCGTCACGACAACGGAACCGCCCCGCGCGCGGTTTCCGCCTTTAACCTCTTCCAAACTCCTTCGCCTCTCGCTGCTCGTCTTGTTGCTGCGCTCGAGCTGACCGCCGGCGCCCGGGTGCTTGAACCTTCGGTCGGTCTCGGTCGTCTGCTCGATCAGCTCGCCCCGTTCAATCCGTCCGAGGTCGTGGCCGTGGAAACTTCCGCGGACATCTGCGCCGAACTCTACCGCCAAAACCGCGAGGGCGTGACCCTCAAGCAACGCGATTTCCTTACGCTCTCGCCTGATGAGGTCGGCACGTTTGACGCGGTGGTGATGAATCCCCCGTTTCACATGCGCGCGGACATCCGCCATATCCTGCACGCTCGCAAGTTCCTACGGCCTGGCGGCGTGCTCGTCGCGCTTTGCATGGCGGGTCCGCATCGTGAGCGTGAACTGCGCCCGCTCTCGTGCGTGTGGGAGGAAATTCCCGCCGGCACTTTCAAAGCAGAGGGAACCGGCGTCGCGACGGTGCTTTTAGTGATGCGCGGGTGAATTTTTAAGAGGGGGTGGTTCGCCAAGTAGGGAGATACATGGAAAAACAATCTGACCTCTTTGCACTCGAATCTCTGGCGGTTCCTTCGGCGCCGCCGGCTCGCAAATTTGCCTTTCATATCCGCTCAGTTCGCATCGTGTCTGAAATGGTATGCGAGGCTCCCAGCGAATTGTGTGACAGTGTGGAAAGTGCCGTCGAATACATGAAGGGCGCGTTTGATGAGCATCCCGATCAAGAGGCGTTGTGGGTCATTCTCCTGAACCGGAAAAACCGCCCCATCGGTCGCCAACTCATCACACTCGGAACCGCTACGTCCTCGCTTTCTCATCCTCGCGAGGTGTTCCGTGCCGCCATTGTCGGATCTGCAACCGGTATCATCTGCGTGCACAATCACCCGAGCGGCGAC
>JBEVND010000406.1:0-7861 GCA_040508285.1 Rariglobus sp.
ACCGGTTGCACCTTCTGCCGCGACTCCGCTCACGCCTCCGTCCTATGCGCCCGTCCCCGGCAAGACCCCGCTGAAACTCTCCACGCCTCCGCCCGCTGGTCTCCGTCCCGCCGGTGCTCCGGCACCTGTCACCGCCAGCGGCTCGCCGATTATTAACAAGCTGCCCGAGTCGCCCAAGTTCGTTTCGCCGATGCCCGCCATCGAAGAAGCCGACGACAGCGTTCCCGTCGCCCTCCCGATCGTTGCCGGCTTTGCCGCCGTCGCTGCCATCGTGGTTGCCGTTTTGCTTTTCCTGAAACAGTGATCTCAATTCTTCTATGTCCGACAAAATCGCCCATCTGACCTCCGAAAACTTCAAGTCTGTCATCGCCTCGCCCGCTCCCGTCCTCGTGGACTTTTGGGCTCCGTGGTGCGGCCCGTGCAAAGCCATCGCACCCATCCTCGCCGAGCTCGCCGACGAACTCGAAGGCAAGGTAACGATCACCAAGGTCAACGTGGACGACAACGACACGATCGCGGCCGAATACAGCGTGCGCGCGATCCCCACCATGTTGCTCTTCAAGGGCGGCGTGCTGGTTGAGACCCTCGTCGGCATGATGCCCAAGGCCACGCTTAAGGAAAAGCTCCTCGCCCGCATCTAATTCGTGCGACCTGCACCTCTCCAAAACCGCCGCCTCATCCGCGGCGGTTTTTTTTGTGTCTGCGTTTGGGGGCGCCTAATGCGATCAGCCCCAGACCAGTCCAATCGACAGCACCAGAGCATAAACCGCCAGATACATACCGGTGGCGCCAAGAAGCTGGATCAACTCAACCGGCGTGGTGGCGCGCGCCAGCTTCCGCGCTTGTATCCAACCTGCGGCGACGCACACCAACGCGCCCGCAATCACAAACACCGGATGCCAATCCCCTGCCCCGACCGCAAGCAACGCGCCCAACGCCAGCACGTGTCCACTCACGAACTGCGCACGGGCAAAGCGGCGGCCGAAGCGAACGACCGTCGTGCGCTTGCCTGCCTTGGCGTCGGTATCGACGTCGCGATAGTTGTTCACGACCAGAATATTTGCCACGAGCGCGCCAATGCCCGTGCCGATCATCCACGCCTCTTCGGTCACCACGCCAGCTTGCACAAAGTAGGTCGTGGTGACCGCAACAAGTCCGAAGAAAATGAATACAAACACGTCGCCGAGACCGTTGTAGCCGAGCGGATACGGACCGCCGGTGTAGACGACTCCTCCGATGATGCTCGCGATACCAATCACCAACAGCGGCCATCCGCCGTAGGCGAGCAACGGTAGCCCCGCGCAAAACGCCGCCACAAAAACGGCGATCATCGCGCGTTTCATGGTCTCCGGTGAAACCAGACCCGCGGCCACGGCACGACGTGGTCCCACCCGCTCGGCGGTGTCCGCCCCCTTGATGAAATCGTAGTAATCGTTGGCGAAATTCGTGCCGATCTGGATGAGCAACGCGAAACCAAGACACGCGAGCGCTGCGGGGCCGACGAAATCGCCATCGCGCCAAGCCAGCGCCGAGCCCGTCAACACCGGCGCAATCGCCGCCGGCAACGTGCGCGGGCGGGCCGCGCTGAACCAAACCGCAACAGCCGAAGGACGATTTACGACGCCCACAAAAATTAAACCCTAACCGACCTCGTTTTGCGGCTGAGACGCACCAACCGGCGCTTCAAGGCCGCGCTAAAAATCACAGGCAAGATCGTGAGCAACGCCGCCAGAACCGCATCACGCACCGGCAGGCGCGACAAAAGAATGCCGAAGCAAATCTCGAGGCCCGCGAAGACAAAAAGGAAAATCCCCGAGCCCGGCAACACGAGGTTTACGATCCAGATCGCGACACAGGCAAAGAGCGCGGCCTTCCAGCCGATGACGCCGAAGCTGAGCCCGAGCAGGAAAAAGATCGGCGCGGTCAGGGACAATTTTCCCTCGATGCGCACCGTTTGGATGAGCACGGCGATGATAAGAATAAGCGCCTCCACCACGAAAATCTGCGTGCCGACGGAACGCGCGGCATCCGGGCCGGGCTCGAAACAGGCGTAGCCCACCGCCACCGAACCGGCAGCGGCGCGCAGGAGATCGACCCAGTTGCGCGGTTTAGAAAACTCCTCACGCGCCTTGACCGACTCGTCACGCGTGAGACCGTCGCCGCGATCACGACGGCGCGGCTGGGCGACCTTGATGACCTTGCCGCCAAAACGGAGCCACTGGCGGGGAAGCCAGAGAAGGAGCAACGCGATGGGCAGGATCCAGTAGTTAACGATCACTTGATTTGGAAAACGAGTGACGACTCAAGCTCCGCCCCAAGGCGGTGTCAAAGGATCATGCCGGCGCCGACCGTCGCGTTGGAGAATTCATCGATGAGGATGAAACTGCCCGTAGCGCGGTTGCGCTGATAGGAATCGGCAATGAGCGGAACGGCGGTGCGCAGCTGGATGCGGCCGATGTCGTTCATGCCGATGTCGGTGTCGCCCTCGACCTTGTGAAGCGTGTTAATGTTCACCTTGTAGCGCACGGCTTTGACCACCGACTTGGCCTCACGCGTGGTGTGGCGGATGATGTATTTGCCGTTGGGAACGATCTTCTTGTCCGAGAACCAGCAGATCATCGCCTCGACATCCTGGGTCACGTTGGGCGGATTGTTGGCCTTGGTGATGGTGTCACCGCGGGAGACATCAATCTCGTCTTCAAGCGTCATCACGACCGACATCGGGGCGAATGCCTCGGCGATTTCACCGGTCGGACCGTGGATGGATTTGATGCGCGAGGTGAGGCCGGACGGCTGGGAAACGATCTCGTCACCAGGTTTGAATACACCGCCGGCCACGCGGCCCGCGAAGCCGCGGAAATCGTGATGCTCGTCGTTGTTGGGGCGGATCACGGTCTGCACCGGGAAACGGGCGTCGATGTGGTTCACGTCGCTACCGATGTAAACGGTCTCGAGCGTGTAGAGCAGCGGGCTGCCTTGATACCACGGAGTCTTGGGCGAACGATCAACGACGTTGTCACCGTGCAGCGCGGAGATCGGGATGAACTTGATGTCGGGAATCTCGAGGCGGGACGCGAACTCGGTGTAGGCCGAGACGATCTCGTTGAAACGCGCCTCGGAGAAATCGACGAGGTCCATCTTGTTCACGCAGACCACGACGTGCGGGATGCGCAGCAGCGAAGCGATGAACGAGTGGCGGCAGGTCTGCTCGATCACGCCCTTGCGCGCATCAATGAGGATGATGGCGAGGTTGGCCGTGGAGGCACCCGTCACCATGTTGCGCGTGTATTGGATGTGGCCAGGCGTATCGGCGACGATGAACTTGCGGCGCGGCGTCGCGAAGTAGCGATAAGCCACGTCGATGGTGATACCCTGCTCACGCTCGGCGCGGAGTCCGTCGGTGAGGAGCGAGAGATTGAGGTGATCTTCGCCGCGTTGCTCGGTGGCGCGCTCGATGGCTTCAAGTTGGTCTTCAAAAATGGCCTTGGAGTCGTAGAGAAGGCGACCGATCAACGTGGATTTACCGTCATCAACACTGCCCGCTGTGGTGAAGCGAAGCAGGTCCATGGCAAGGTAATGCTGGTCGGTGTGCTGGTGAACGGGAGCAGAAGCGGCGGTCATTTAATGCGGAGAAGAAGTGGGACGTTTTTAAAAGGCAGAGCGGAGCCGGTCGTGCTTAGAAATAACCCGCCTTCTTGCGGTCTTCCATGGCGGTTTCGGAACGCTTGTCGTCGGCGCGAGTGCCACGCTCAGTCTGGCGGGCGGAAGCGACTTCCTGGATGATCGCGCCGAGGTCGGCGGCGTCGGACTCAACCGCGCCGGTGCACGTGCTGTCACCGACCGTGCGGTAACGCACGGTGCGGGTTTCGTATTTCTCACCGTCGAGCAGCGTGATGTGCGGCGACTTCGCAAGCAGGACGCCGTTGCGGTTCACGATCTCGCGCTGGTGGGTGAAATAAATCGACGGGATGTCGAGTTTTTCGCGGGCGATGTATTGCCACACGTCCATCTCGGTCCAGTTGGAGAGCGGGAACACGCGGAAGTGTTCGCCGACATTTTTGCGGCCGTTGAAGAGATTCCAGAGTTCAGGGCGCTGGTTCTTCGGATCCCATTGGCCGAACTCATCGCGATGGGAGAAAAAACGCTCCTTGGCACGGGCTTTCTCTTCGTCGCGGCGGGCGCCACCAAGGCACGCGTCGTAACGGAACTCTTCGATCGTATCGAGGAGCGTGATGGTTTGAAGGCCGTTGCGGGACGGGTTCGGGCCCTTTTCTTCCTGGGCGCGACCGGCTTTGATAGAGTCCTCAACGTAACGCACCACGAGGCGGCTGCCGGTGTCTTGCGCGAGCCAGTCGCGGAAAGTGATCGTCTCTTCGAAGTTGTGACCAGTGTCGATGTGGACGAGCGGGAACGGAATCTTGGCGGGAGCGAACGCCTTCTGCGCGAGGCGCACCATGACGATCGAATCTTTGCCACCGGAGAACAGCAGCGCCGGCCGCTCGAATTGGGCGGCGACTTCGCGCATGATAAAAATGGCCTCGTGTTCGAGTTGGGCGAGGTGCGTGAGATTGTAGGAACTCATTACGGTTTTACTTAAAAGAAATGCGTGAAACGACAGCGGTGTGGAGCTGCGCGAGCGAAGCGTCGGCCGGGCCTGCTTCGGTATCGATGATGAGAGCGTCGCGATCTTCGTCGGATGGCGGCTCGAAGGCAGAGTCGCGTCCGGTGAACTGCTGAACGCCGCCCGCCTTGGCCTTGGCGTAAAGTCCCTTGGGATCGCGGGCGGCACAGGCCTCGAATGAGGCGGCGACGTAAACCTCGATGAAGTCGCCAGCGCCGATGATCGAACGGGCGAGCTGCCGGTGCGCTCGCTGCGGAGTGATGAACGCGGCAATCACCACCACACCCGCCTGCACGAAGAGCTTCGCAACCTCCGCGATGCGACGAATGTTTTCCGAGCGATCGGCATCTGTGAACCCTAAGTCCCGGTTGAGACCGGTGCGGACGTTGTCGCCATCCAATAAATGCGTAGTCACGCCTTCCGCGTGGAGTCGGCGCTCAAGCGAGATCGCCAGCGTGCTCTTTCCCGAACCCGACAATCCATAAAGCCAGATCACCCGCCCGCGTTGCTTCAACTTGGCTTCTTTCTCAGTCCGTCCAAGGACGCGGTCGAAGATTGGATAGAGGTTGTCGGACGAAGAAGCGGCCATGAAGTTGAGTAAACTGATGACCTTTTATAGGTAGCACGCGCAGGGCAACGAAATTCCCTGAGGCGATCGATTATTAGGGCTTAAACACTTCGTCTTGAGGAACATTCAATTCCCCTTCCAGTTCGCGAATGCGTTCCAAAACCACGGGCGCCATCGCTGATTCCACTTGAAACTGGGTGATGCCTTTAGCGGCGTCCGCCTCTTTAGGCAATGTTGGGTAAAGTTGCTTCAGCCAAGCATATGCCTCGGCTTTTTTATCCATGCGACGCAAGAGCTCAGCGTAAATGCGAGCCGCGTAAAAAGGAGCGTTTTCACGCTGCGAGGCTAAACGATACGATTCAGCGGCGGACGCGTTGTCCTTCAGGCGGTTAAGATAGACGTTGGCGATCTCGATGTGCAGGAGCGCCGAATCTGGATGATGCCCGAAGGCTTCCCTCAGGTAGTTGATGGCAACAGCGGATTGTTCCTCGTCGATCTGGCGCTGGCGACTTTGTGGGACTTTGTCATAACCCCCTTCGGCCACGATACGCCAATTCGGCATGTCGTATCCGATCATGCGCGAACCGTTTTGCCAAAAATAGAGCGGCCGTGGGTCAATCGCCGTAACGAGTTTAATAAACGTCTGCGTGGCGGGCAGATCGTTGTCCTCCCAGACGGAGTTGGTCTTGATCCAAAAGAAGTCAGCCACGATCGCGCGGAAGCCGCCGAGTAGGCCGACCGTGACGCCCTGCCCCAGCGCGCCTTGCAACGATTCCAGCTCGAGCGCCGGCTGCTTAGAGCGAACGTAGTTCCACGCGGGCTGCTCGAAGTGACGCGTAACTGCGCCGACGATGGCCAAAACCAGCACCACGACGAGCGCCGTCCACAACGGACGAAAGGCAGCGAGGTTAGATTTCACGGTTACGGAAGCTGTAAACGGCCAGACCACCGATCACGGCGATGTAGATCAACGCGTAGCCCGCCACGCGCAGGAACACGGCCGTGTCGATACCTTCGCCAATGCCGATCTGGTCGGTGAGGTTAAACACTTGGAAGTTCGGGAAAACATAACCGAGCAACTGCACGAGCAGGCGCAGTGGAAGCGAGGCCACCTGGCTGTAAGCATCGCGAGCGAGATACTGGAGATGGCAGATCACCAGCACGAAGAAGCCCATCACCACGGTGTAGAGATTCGTATTCGAGAAACTCGCGATCAACAGCGTGATTGCCGCAAGCACGCCGAATTTGAGCCACTGCAAAATCCCCAGCAGCGCCAAGTCGCCGTATTGAATAATACGACCGTGCTCAAAGCCGTCGGGATTGGCATTCATCAGCGCCGTCTCGCGATGGAAAAGCAGCGCGAGCAAGAGCAACGTCGTTAACGCGCAGAACACGCCCACGACCGCGAAGACGCCCACGAATTTCCCGAAGATAAATTCGGTGCGCCAGATCGGCTTCGCCAGAATCGTGAGCGCGGTGCGATTTTCGATTTCGCTAAAAAACAACTGCGCCGTTGCTGCGATCGTCAGCGTCGAGCCGAAGAACACCATCGCACCAAAACCGAAATCCGAGATAAACTTGAGCTCGGACGAACCAAAGTTGAACTCGCGAAAAAGCTGCGCGCTCGCGACCAACGCCACGGCGAGAAGCAGCAGGAAATTAAACAGTTTCTGGCGAACAGCCTCGAGAAACGTATTTCCCGCCACGACGCCGAGGCGCCCGAGGGAAAACGGGACGGTGCGTCCGGTATGCGATGCGGTTGCGATGCTCATTGGGTGCCTCCTTCTTTCTTCGTGCGGGAAACTTTGCTCAGGAACAGCTGATCGAGTCGCGTGCGTGGTTGCTCGACGGCATTGAGTTTATGCCCGCGCGAAGCGAGCCAGCCGCGCAACTCCTCCAGATCGGCCGCGGGCAACGAATCGACAATCAGCGATTGCCGTCCGCGCAGGCCGACCAGTTCGTCGACGTCACCTTCAAGAATCAATTTGCCGTGATCAAGAATCGCCACGCGGTCGCAGATGTCCTCGATCTGGCCGAGCAGATGCGAGGTGATCAGCACAGTTTTGCCCTGCGCTTTCAGTTTAAGAATCAGTTCGGAAATCTCCGCCGATCCCACGGGGTCCACGCCCGCCGTCGGTTCATCAAGGATCACCAGACGCGGATCATGCACCAACGCCTGCGCGAGGCCGATGCGTTGCAGCATACCTTTTGAATAAGTCCCAACGCGGCGACTTGAAGCGCCACTCAAACCCACCCAGTCGATCACCTCGCGCACGCGGGCATCGAGTTGCTTACGTGGCACCCCGCAGATGCGACCGTAAAATCGCACCAACTCCGTGCCGCTCAGATAACGATAAAAGTAAGGCGCCTCAGGCAGGTAGCCGACGTTAAGCCGCGAATCCACCCGACCGCTTGGAACCCCAAAGACTTTGCACTCGCCCACGGACGGCTCCAGCAAGCCGAGGATGATTTTGATCGTGGTGCTCTTGCCCGAGCCGTTGGGACCGAGCAGGCCGAAAACCTGGCCTTGAGGAACGTTGAGCGTGAGGTTTTCGACGGCGCGCAATTTAATGCCGCGCAGGTTAAGCGAAAAATCCTTGGTCAGACCGGTGATCTCGATCGCTGAAGCGGGGTTGGGATTCGTCATTGGATGCTGAAATTTTGGAATCGGG
>JBEVND010000432.1:0-5895 GCA_040508285.1 Rariglobus sp.
CCCCCCCCCGCCCCCCCCCCCCGCCCCACCGCCCCCCCCCCCGCGCCGCGCCCCCCCCCCCCCCTTACGAGACGGATCCGGCGCCCCCCGAGATCTCCACGCTTCATTTTCGTGGAGGCCGCGCGGAGTTCGATGTCGGTCGCCACTATGTGGGAAGCAATGATGCGAAAGAGCGGGCGGCTGGTGCGGATATTCTGTCTCAGTTGGGATGGAGCGAGCGCACTTTTGTTGGGGAGAGTGTCGATCTGTTGATCCCTCTGTTACGAGATCCTGTCGTCGAAGTGATTAGAAGTGCGACGGTGGCGCTTGGTCATCGCAACGATCCACGGGCGATTTCGCCGCTGCTGGCGTTGATTGATCATCCGGACGCCGGAGTGCGTTGTGGCGTGGTTGCCGGGCTGAGCCGGCACGATGTTTCCGAAGCGATCAAGGGGCTCGTCCTGCTTTCGAAGGATCCGGACGATGCGACCAGGGATTGGGCGACGTTCGGCTTGGCGAGTATGACGGATATGGATACCGCTGAACTGCGTGATGCGCTCGTTGCGCGTCTTACGGATTTGGATCCTGAGATCAGAGGCGAGGCCATGGTCGGGCTGGCTTCGCGTGGCGATGAACGCGTGCGTCCGGCGATCGAGAAGGAGTTGTGTGGCCCATTTCACGGAGATTGGTCGCTCGAGGCTGCAGAGAAGTTCGCCTGTCCGGAATGGGTGCCGCTGATCGAGGCGCAGGCCAAAGCGCTACACCCTGAAGACAAGGATGCGTTTGCGGCGTCTTTTGAATCTGCACTAAAGGCCTGTCGCCATGCAGGACTGCCTGGTGCGCATTAACCCGGCGTGGATGGAGAGATAGCCAACGCGGACCGGCACTATAGCTTCGGCCGCGGGAGCATCTCGCGGTTGGGGTAGGGTGGTTTTTCGGTGTAGGGGAGCAGTGAATACCCGCTGTCCGGCGCGTAGTATTGCAGGCCATACCAACGCAGGTCGCCCGAGCCGCCTTCGTAGGTGGCATTTTTACCGACCTTCACCGCGACGTTGATGATCGGGTAAAAGTCCCAGTCGGTGTTGCCATCGGCCGGGTCGAGGATGTTGCGGTGGCGCATGTATTCCACGCCGTCGCGGAAATGCGTCACCCACTCGTCTTCGATGACGGTCGTGAAGTGGTGGATCTGGGTGTTGAAGTTAAAGTCTTTCGCGAAACCCAACTCGATGAGGTTGAGTTCCAGACCATCGGCGATCTCACGACGCACGCTGCCGTGGGCGCCGGCGTGTTGTCCGGCCGAGGTCGTGTCGGGGCGATAAGCGGCACCATAGGCGCCGTTGAAGCTCTCGAGGAAATCAATCTCCGGCGGCCACATGGGCGTGCGCTTCGGGCCGCGACGGCCGACGGCCCAGAATGCGGACCAGGCGCCGCGGCGGTCGGGGAGGAGTAACTGTGCGGAGTAAACGCCGCGGCGGTGGCACCACTCGTTGAGATGCTGGCCCTGCAACATCGCGGCCTGGTGTGGATACACGCGGTTGTTACCGAGGTCGATGGGCGTTTCGAGCGTGCGCGTGTGCAACAAGACGTAGGGGCGGCCCTCGGCGTCGACCTGACGTGAATGCACGTTGGTGCCGGGTGCGTTTTGCGCGGTCCACGGCAGGTAGGCACCCGTCTCGGCGTTGCCCGGCTGCGTGTAGGTGTAGGCAGGGTGCGTCTGCCAGACGGGTTTGCCGTCTTTGTTGCCCTGCTCGTCCCACTCGACCGCGGTCATATCGAGGGCGAGGGTGGGTTTGGCGGGCAACGCGAGCCGGTAGGGCGGACGATGATACGGCATCTTGGCGGGCAACTTGTTCACCGCTCCCGCGACGATCTCGAAGTCGAAACCTGCCCAGCCGGCAATGCCTGCGCCGCCAACAGACGCCCGGAAACGGTCGCCGGGCGTCGTGCGCGGATTGGTGATCTTAAAGGTGACCCAGATGTCGCGGTCGTCGCCGTCGCGCCAGAAATACGCCTCGTCAGGCGCCACCACGTCGCGCATGGCGTTGAAGCCCTTGGCGCCTTGATTCGATAGACGCGCGCGGATCGCGGCGGTCGAGAGAATCTCGGATGGCCCGTAGGTGATCTTTACATGCGCCTGCGTGGCACCTGGAGGAATGGGAATCGTTCCGGTGCGCAGGCTGTTGGCGGCGACGGCGACGTCGTTCACGAGGACGATCTTGTCGCGTTTTTGCGGGATAACCGCCCACGGTGGCGTCGATTCCTTGAACGCGAGATCGGAAAACTCCACGCGCAACCCTTGCCCGATCGAGATGCCGACTACGCCGAAGTGCGGCTGTTTTTCGGAGAACGTGTGGAAGGTGCTGACCTCGGTTTCCGCGGCGATCGTTTGGTCAAAGACGGTGCGTTCGGTCTGCCCGCCGGTGCCGACGAGTTCGGTGCCGCTGCCGAAACGGAGTAACACGCGTCCGCTCGCGGGGGCACCGGTGGTGGCATCCATCACGCGCACCTTGCCGGTGATCTGGTAGGATTTTCCTTCGGTGAGGCGCTTCTGCATGTTCCACGAGCCGGCGAGGTTGCCGGCGGCGCCGCGGCGCTCGATGTAGCGGCCGTTGGGGACTTCGCCCTGGGCGTCAGCCTCGCGTCCCAGCGCGAGCGAGGTCTGCACCAAGCCACTGGTCAGCGCGGCCTGAGGTGCCGGCGCGACGGTGTCGGCTGCCACGGCGGCAGAGGACAACCAGCTCAACGCCAGCGCGCACCAAAAAATCCAACGAAAGGGGGAAAGGGTCTTTGAGTCGTTCAAGAGGGGAAGAGTCGCCGGGCTCACCACGAGCACGCGACTCCTTCCAGTCTAACCGCTCAACGCTGGAGCCGTGAGTCGTTTGCCGTCTGAAGATGTGCGTTTTGGCGACTCGTGCAAATATCCGCTCACGTTCATTCGCGGCTGCCTACGCCAATCCACGTTTGTCGGGCGCAAAGATGCGATCCTCGCGCCCCTTGCCGGCGCGGAGCGCGACGGGGCGTGGGTGGTGTTAGTTAACGGGCGTGGCTGAGGTGGCCACCTCGGTAACGGCGACCGCGCGGGCGTTGAGCCAGTCGGTGTAGCGGGTGGCTCCGAGCAGCGGCGTAAGGCCGGCGGTCGGGGTGAGACTTTGATCGTTGATCGCAGCGCCGAAGTAGCCGGCGGTGGGATCGGTGACGACGGTGCGGGTGTCGCCGGTCGCAGCGAGAAAACGGCGGACAAACGCGTCTTGCGGGATGGGCTCGGGGCCGGCGAGTTCGACGACCCCGTTCAAAGGCGCGGCCAGCGCCGTCTCCGCCACGGCGGCGGACACATCGGCGGCGGCGATCGGTTGCATAAGAACGGCGGGGAGGCGCACGGTCTGGCCTTGGGTGGCGCCGTAAGCGATGCCGGGGGCGAACTCGAAAAACTGTGTCGCACGCACGATGGTGAAGGGAATCGGCGAGGCTTTGATCAGCGTTTCCTGTGCGAGCTTGGCGAGGAAGTAGCCGCTGTCGGGCACGCGGTCGGTGCCGACGACCGAGAGGGCCACGTGATGACGCACGCCCGCGGCGATTTCGGCGGCGACGAGGTTGCTGCTGGAGCGCTGGAAAAACTCGAGCACGGCCTGGTTCTCAAAGGAGGGCGAGTTGGCGACGTCGATCACGGTGTGCGCACCGGCGAGAGCGTCAGCAAGACCTTCGCCGGTGACGGCGTTGATGCCTTTGGACGGGGATGCGGCGACGACCTCGTGGCCAAGGGCGCGCAGGCGTTCGACGAGCGGTTTGCCGATGAGGCCGGTGCCGCCGATGACGACGATTTTCTGGCGACTGTTATGCGAGGCAGATGCGGTGTGGTGGTTCATTCACCTAGCCAGACGAAACAGGACGTCGTTTTGTGACAGGCCCGCGAAAAAAGACGTTTCCGATGGCGTATAATGCGATTTGGCGTGCTGCGTGGCGGTCTGCGCCAAGTGGAGGACGCCGCGTCGGCACCACGCATTGCGGGCAGCGGGTCGCCGTGCGATGGCGGTATTGCGGCGGGCGGGGAGTTTCAGCCAGTGTTGGCGGATGTCGGACTATGATTTGAAGGCTGCACCCCGGTTGCCTGCTCGCGGCTCCAGCGCACGGATCTGGGTAATTTCGGACATCCAGCAAAGCGCTCCGTCCGATGCGCTGGCGACGTTAAGCGCGGCGGTGGACGACATCCTGGCCACGGGTTTGGAACTCGATGGCGTGTGGTGCCTCGGCGATGCGTTGCGCGGTGCGGAGGAGCCCGCGCTCGAGGAGGTGGCCGATATTTTTATCCGCCAGCTGGCGCGCTTGAATCTGCCGGTGTGTTACCTGCTCGGGAATCACGACGTGGATCTCAAACGCGTGAGCGACGTGGACCGCCATCCGCTGTGGGAGCGGGCGCGCGCGGAACCCAACTGGCACGTGGCGGAGCGGCTCGATGACTTTTTCTTCGCGCGGCGCATCGGGAATTGCCTCGCGGTGTTCATGGGTGACCACGCGCACTCTGGCGGAGAGTGGTTTACGACCCACGGTGGCGTCAGCGGGCGTGCGCGTGAACGTTATCCTCACGACGAGGCGAGCTATGCGCGACTCTCGCAGGCCTTGGCTGACTTCGGCGGACCGGTGATCCTGGCCTCACACTACGCGTTGCCGGGCGGACAAAAACCTTCCGCGCTTATGACGCGCCTGCTGCCGCTGCCCGCCAACGTAAAGCTCTTCATGCACGGCCACGCGCACATCGGCGACCTGGTGTGGAACAAGGACAATCCCTGGCAGCGCAATAACCCCGTCGAGGGCCAGCCGATGCGGCAGTTCAACGTGTCGGCACTCGAAACCGTGCGCTCACCCGGCAGTCATTCCGCAGTCGTGGAAATCGGCGCGGACGGACCGGAGAGCCTGCGCATCCGTTGCCACCAAAGACGGGAATGGCTGGAGACCTTCCCGCTGGCTGGCGAAGCGAGTCGCGCTTAACCGAGGACCGTGAGCGGCTGGCGACCTTCGTCGATGTCGTGCATGTCCACGTAGGTCTGCACATCGGCGCGATCGGGGATGCCGGCGGCGGCCTTTTCGGCGATGACGCCGGGCGTGCCGCTGTCGCGCCAGCCGCGTTTGAGGAGAAACAGATTCCACACGAAGACCTGCTCGACGTTGAGCGGCTGACGTCCGGCGAAGAGGTCGTCGAAAATCTCCTCCGCGGTGCCGCCTTTGAGGGTGCGGGTTTTAACGAGGTCGTAGGTCAGATCCCAAAAACGGCAAAAGCGCGCGTCGAAGCTGGTGACATCAGCGAGACCCAGGTGGCCGACATAATCGGCCGGAAGCTGGCCGGCGGCGTGGAGGCGGATTTTGTCCACCATGCGGGCGAAGTAAACGACACCGCGGGTTTTGACGTGATCGCTGACGGGGAATTGCGTGCTCATGGTAGGCGGCGAGTAAGGCGGCAAATCGGTTCAACGCAAAGGCGCAAAGTCTCGGCACGTTTCAAGGCTCAGGGGCGCGCCCCATTATAGGAATAAGAGAGCGCCATTCGCATCCGCATATCCTCAAGCGCCGCCCGACCCGCCGGACTTTTCGCGGTTAATGGTCTGGCTCCCAACGTCATCCTCCGGGGCGCGGGCCCGCGCTTGATGGGCGGGCCGAGATCGTGCTGAGTCGGCGCACCTTGTCGCTCCACCTTTCTCCTCCCGTCGTCCTCCGGTTCGGCCTTGCGTTGGGATTGCTCGCCACGGCGGGTGATCTTCGCGCGAAAGACGTGTATGGAAACAACACGGCGTGGACCAACTCCGACAGCACTATCCGCGACATCCAAATCCAGCGGAATCGCGCGGAGCGGCCCGGGCAATGGTGGGACTCTTTTGGCAATGCGCCTGCGCCGGCGTCGTATAAAGAGCAGCAAGCGCTGCGACG
>JBEVND010000054.1:0-8646 GCA_040508285.1 Rariglobus sp.
GCGTGTCGGTGCCCGTTCCGCCATCTATGTCACCGGTGATAGTTCCAGCATTGAAGTTAACGGTGTCGTTGCCTCCCTCCATATTGATGGCGCGACCGGTGTAGCCGATGATGTTGCCAGTATTGGTCAACACGTCGTTGCCTTCGCCCATCTGGATCGCGGAGCCGTCGCCACGCACGAAGCGCGCGACCCCGGTGCCGGTGTAAGTCACGCCATCGAGCGTGCCTACCGAGTGCGCGTCGGTTCCGCCTCCTTGAATCGTGACGGTGGCATCCGGATCGGGAATCGTTCCACGGCCGATGATGGTGCCGTGATTCACGATCGTATCGTTATCGCGCGCGTCGCCATGCTTGTTCTCGAGGCGGATGGCGAAACCGTTGAGGCCCTCGATCGTGCCGGTCGCGTTGTTCGTAATGGTGGTGGCGACATAGCCGCTGCGGCTGGCGACCGAATCGTTGTTCACGATGATTGCACGGTCGGCACCACGGATCAGACCGTCGTTCACGATGACACCGCCGCCGATGGAGATGGCTTCGCTGTTGTTGGCGCGACCGTTGGAATCCAAACCACCGGCACCCGTGGAAAGAATGCTGCCCGTCGAGTAGTTGTTGATCGTCGCAGCACCGTCGATGTCGACGCCGTCGCCGTCACCGTCGTGGTAGAGACTCGCGCTGCCCGTGCGATCAACGATGTTGCCGACTCCGGCGTAGTCGCCGCGGATCAGTCCATGGTTGTTAACGACGATCTTCGCAGCATCGGTCTCAAGCGTGTCGAACCCGACACCCGAACCGTTGCTGCCGATGATCTGGCCGGCGGATTGATTGGTAATCGTGACACCCGTGGCAGCCAGCCCGGCTTCAACACCATGGCGCGCGCCTGTGATCATACCGTGATTAACAAGCGACGACCCCGAGCCATCCTCGAACGATACGCCGTCGGTCGCTGAGTAAGTTTCCGCAACGCTGGTGTTGGCAGGCGCGGTATTCAGGAAGTTGTTACTGGATGAGTCATTGACCACGCCCGCGCCATTAACCGTTCCATGATTCGTAAAGGTCATGTTACTGCCGAGGCGCACGGCGTCGTGACCATCAGCACGGATAAGACCGGTCGCATTGTTCACCACCGTGCCGCCTGTGGCAGACGTGAGATCCAAGGCCTGACCTCCCGCGAGCGGCGAAGAGGGCGTGACGCTGATGTTGGTGCCTGCGTAGATCGTGCCGTTGTTAACGACATTGAATATGCCCGCACGCGCTTGGACGGCGTCATCATTGTAGGCCTGAACCAAGCCGCCCGAGGCGACGGTGAGATTGTAAGTGATACCGGTTGCAGTCCCCGTGCGAATACCACGACCGGTGCCTGATTGGATCACCGAGCCGTTGATCGTGAAATCATAAGTTCCCGCCACACCGCTGTTCGCAATGCGGATCGCTTCGTCCGCGCCGGCGACGGTTTTCGTCTGACCCGCCGCAAGAACGTAAGAGCCGGGATCATTGGCCGTGTAGCGGCTGTTGGCGGTGGGAATCGCGGTTTGCGCACTCAGGGTCGACACCAGCGGCAGCGCAGCCACGAAGGCGAGGAAGGAAATCGAAGCGGGATGGTTCATAGTAAGAACCACCCATTGAGCGCAGGCCGGCGGCGCACGCACGCCACGGATTGTTAAACCTCCGCGACGGCGTAACGTGGAATTAACCCAACCAGTTTCAGTCGCAAATCAACGGATCTTTGCCGCCTCGGCTTCGAGACGGGAGACCAATTCGTCCATCTGATCGACCACCGCCTGCACCGTCTCGCGCTTGGACAAATCGACGCCGGCTTTGCGCAGCTGCTCCATTGGATGGTCGTTGCCGCCGCTCTTGAGCAGCGTAAGGTAACGCTCGGTTGCCGCCGCACGATCAGCCGGCGAACCCTCGTTCATCGATTTGTAGAGCTGCGCCGAGGAGGCGAAGCAGGTCGCGTATTGGTAAACGTAATACGGCGAGTTGTAGAAGTGCGGGATGCGCGTCCAGGTGTAGCGGTAGAGTTCGTCGTGAACGATGGCGTCACCGTAGTAGGACTTGAGCAGGTCGCCGTAGAGAGTGCTGAAGACATCGGCGGTCAGCGGTTCACCTTTTTCGGCGAGGGTGTGCGCACGGCGCTCAAAGTCGGCGAAGAGCACCTGCGTGTAGAACGTGCCCACGATGGAATCGATCGCGTGTTGGAGCAGGAGGAAGCGTTCCTTGGGGTCTTTGCTCTCGGCGAGGAGTTTTTCGAGGAGCAGGCGCTCGTTGATGGTCGAGGCTACTTCGGCGACGAAGATCGTGTAATCGGACGTGACGAACGGCTGGTTCTCCTCGGACAGGCGCGAGTGCATGGCGTGGCCCATCTCGTGCGCGAAGGTGAACACGGCATCGAGCGTGTCGTTGTAGTTCATCAGCACATACGGACCGACGCCATAAACGCCGGCGTTGTAAGCGCCCGAGCGCTTGCCTTCGTTTTCGTAGACGTCGATACGGTTGCCTTCGAGCAGCTCGGCGAGCTTGCCCTGATACTCGGCGCCAAGCGGGGCCACCGATTCACGCACGAGCGCACGCGCCGGACGGTAAGGCCACACCGTCTCATCTTTGAAGAGCGGGATCTGGCCGTCGTAGAGGTGATAGGTTTCGAGACCGAGGATCTTCTGACGCAGCTTCAGGTAACGTTGCAGCGGCGCGGTGCCGGCGCGAACGGTGTCCACGAGCGTTTCGTAAACCTCGACCGGGATCGCGTTGCCATCGAGGGCGCGGTGGAGCGTCGAAGGATAATCGCGAGCCTGAGAAAGAAACCAGCCGCGCTCGAGAATGCCTCGATAGATGGCGGCGTAGGTGTTCTTGGTCGCCTCGTAGGTTTTCAGGTAGGCGTCGAAGGCCTTGGCCCGGTCGGCCTGATTGTAGTTGGTCGCAAGGATCGACTGATACGCACCCGGCGAGAGCGTGACCTCGGTGCCATCGGCGAGCGTGATCTTGGGAAACTTGATGTCAGACGTGCTCAGTTCTGAATACACGGAGCGCGGCGTCTCGTTGAAACGCGTGGCAAACGAGAGGAGTTTTTCGCCCTTCTCATCGAGCACATGTTTCTGCTGACGGTAGGCGTCGAGAATCGTAAAGCGGTAAGGCGAGAGCTCCGCCGTGGAATCCAGCCAGCCTCGCATCGTATCCTCGGGGATCGCGAGCAACTCGGGGTTGAACCACGCGGTGGCGGTGCCGAACTTGGCAAAAAGCGCCTGGACGCGCTGGAGTTTGCCCGCGATCTCCTGGTTGCGCGTGTCGGTGTCGCGCTGGAGCTGTGGATAACGGTAGGCGCGATATTGGATGATCCCGATTTCGTCGTAGAGACGGTAAGCTTTGAGGACGACATCCGGGCCGTCCTTGAGCGTGCCTTTGAGCGCGGCAAAGGTATCCATCTTCGCCTCCATGTCTTTCATACCCTGCTCCCAAGCGTTCCAGTCAGCGTAGATGGGGGCAAAGTCCCATTTGAAACCGGCATCGATTTCGGCGCGGTTGCGGGTGGCGGGTTTGGTATCGGCGAAAACAGAAGTCATCAGAAAAAGAGAGGCGGTTGCGGCAAGGAGAGGACGAAGGGTGAAACTCGGTGAAGTGCCAGTCATGGGCGTGACTAATAATGCTTTCGTCGCTTGCGTCGAGTCACGGGCCGCAAAAGGTGATGCAAACCTTCACCTTCACCCATGCTGCGCGCCCTGATTTTCGATTTCGACGGATTGCTGGTGGATACAGAGACCGTGCTCATTGATGCGTGGGTGCAGCTCCACGAAGAAGACGGCCTCAAGGCAGACCGCGCCGTGCTGCACCACATCGTCGGGCACACGGATGTAGCGCATGATTATTGGGCCGCCTACGCCCCGGGAGCGGATCGAGGGTTACTGGAAGAACGCTATCGTGCCACCGCGCGCAAACTCACTCTGGCCGCGCCTCCCTTGCCGGGAGCCATCGCTCTTTTGAAAGCTGCGCGTGAGGCCGGTTTAAAAATCGGCCTCGCATCCAACTCCACGCACACGCACGTCGAGGGTCACCTCAAGCATCGCGGTATGCTCGGCTATTTCGATTTCATCGCCTGCCGTGACGACGTCGCGGTTGGCAAGCCGGAGCCCGATGTTTATCTCGCCGCCCTTCGCGGTCTCGGTGTCCGGGCCGAAGAAGCCATCGCATTTGAGGACTCTTTGCCCGGCCATGTGGCAGCCCACCGCGCCGGCCTGCGGGTCGTCGTTGTGCCGAACCCGTCGACCGTTCACTTCGATTTTCCGCACGCGGCGATCAAGCTCGAGTCGCTCGCCGTGACGACGCTGGCGGCCCTTACTCAGCAGTTCGCGCCCGGCTCGCCGGATCGGTAAATACGTAGCCACGAGCCAGGCGCGTGTAAGCATCGACTTGGGCACGTTCCCACCCGGCGTCGCGTTTCAGCTCCTCGGCCAGCAGCGTCGCCACCAGCCGCGCCGCCTCGATCGAGGCGTGCGCATTGAGTAACAGCGAACGTGAACGTCGGGCCAAAACGTCCTCGATGGTGCGAGCCATCTCGTGACGAACGTGCCAGATCACCTCGACTTGGCGACATGCCAGCAGCGGATGAATCGGCGCATCGAGCTCGGGCCGTTCTTTTAGGAGAGCGAGAATTCCCTTCGCATCCACACCATACTGGCCGAACTGCTCGGACGGATCCGCCAAGATGGCCCAACCATGAATCTTTAAATCCGCCGTCACGCTCGCCCGCGGCGAAAGTCCCGCTGCTGTTTCCGCGCGATTGATCACGTCTTCACCCATTTTGCGATAGGTGGTCCACTTGCCGCCAGTGATCGTGATCAACCCACCTTCGCTGAGGACGATCGTGTGATCCCGTGAAAGTGAAGCGGTGCTCCCCTGTCCTGTCGTTTTCACCAGCGGTCGCAACCCGGCAAAGATGCTCAGGACGTCCCCATCCGCAGGATCACGCGCGAGATATTTGCGTGCGTGTTCCATCACAAAAGAGCGTTCTTCATCCAACGCCCGCGGCTCGAGCTCCGCCACTGGGCGTGGCGTATCGGTCGTGCCGACGACCACGCAATCGTGCCACGGCACCACAAACAGCACGCGACCATCCTCGGTCTTCGGGACCATCAACGCGGCGTCGCCCGGGAGAAACGACTTGGGCAACACGATGTGAATTCCCTGACTGACCGTGACCAACGGCGCCGACTCGGGTGATTCCAAGCTGCGTAGCGAGTCCACGAATACACCGGTGGCGTTGATCACGACTTTGGCACGGACCTCGAACTCCGTGCCGCTTTCCTCATCGCGCGCACGCACTCCGCTGATGCGCCCATTCGTTTTAAAAAACCCGGTGCACGTGCAGTAGTTAACAACGACGCCACCGTGATCGACGACGGTCTGCGCGAGATTGAGGGCGAGCCGCGCATCGTCGAATTGCCCGTCTTGATAAATAACGCCGCCGCTCAGTCCGTGGGTTTCGATATTCGGGAGCAACGCCACGGTCTCATCCCGCGTGAGCGTTCGTGAACCACCCAGCGATTTTTCGCCCGCGAGCAGATCATACATCTTCAAACCCGTGCCGTAGAAAAACCGGTCCCAGCGTCCATACGATGGAATGACGAACGCAAGGTTGCGCGTGAGATGCGGCGCATTGGCCAGCAATCGCCCACGCTCCAGCAAAGCGTCCCGCACCAGCGAGATATTACCTTGTTTCAGATAACGCACGCCTCCGTGCACCAGTTTTGTGGCGCGGCTCGAAGTGCCTTTCGCAAAATCCGCCTGCTCGATCAACGCAACCCGATGCCCGCGTGTCGCCGCCTCCACCGCCGCCCCCAACCCCGTCGCACCGCCGCCAATGACGAGCACATCAAAAGGCCCGTCCGCTTGGAGCCGCGAAAGCTGATCGGCGCGGTTCATGAGGGCATCATCGCGAGTTGTTCCCGTAACCAGCCGGGCCGGTCCGTGGTGATTCCATTCACACCGGCATCGACCAACGCCTTCGCCCGCACCGCGTCGTTGACCGTCCACACATGCAATTCCAAACCGGCCACATGGAGCTTCGTCACCAGCGCACGGTCGATCGTCCAGCCCGAGCTCACATCAAGCCCCGCAAAGCCTTCCGCCCGACAAAAACGGATCAGCTCCTCGATCCGCGCCGGCGTGCAATCCGGTGTATCCGCCAAAAACAGTGCCGGACATGCCGGCAACACGCGCCGCGCCTCACGCAACGCCGTCGCATCAAAACTAATCAGCACCAGTCGCGCCGGTTCCACGGGACCATTTTCAATCGCACTCTTTAACGCCGACACGAGGCCCGGTGCTTCTTTAATCTCAATGAACAAACGGCGACCGGCGGGCACCGTCGCAAGAATTTCGGAAAGCGAGGGCACGCGCTCGGCGCGCCAGGCAGACCCTTTCCAAATACCCGCGTCGAGGCGGCGAATCTCCGCCAGCGCGGTTTCATCGACGCGCGCATCGCAACCCGTCGTGCGCAACAATGTGGGATCATGGATCGCCACGACCTCCGCATCTCGCGTGAGGTGCACATCGATCTCCACCGCGTCGGCCCTTTGCGCCCAGCCCAGCTTTGCTGCGGCCACGGTGTTTTCGGGTGCCTCGTGCGAGGCGCCTCGGTGGGCGATGATTTCGAGGCCGCGTTTCATCATGATCTTATAGTATCAAAAAAGCCCGCCTTGTCGCATCGCATCCCGCTTTTCGCCATCCAGCGTGCTCATTTCCAGAAGCCACGTCATCGGCTGCATCGAGAGCGTGGGCTCGCTCGCGAGATGCGCCAGAAGAAGCGCTCCGGCGAGCGCATCGTAGAGCGCCGCGTGATAAAAACAACGGTCCGCCGGACAGTATCGCGCGGCCATTTCGTCCAAGTGCGGTTGAAGCGCGAACACCGCCACCAGATCCGCAAGCTTGGCCGACGTGAGCGATGGATACAGTTGCGGATAAAGCCTGCCCGTGTCGATCCATGCGCCCCAGTCGGTCACCACACCGGAAGCCCGCGAAAAGTCCGGCGAAGTGCGCGGGTAAGGCCACACGGATTTGATGAGCGTGTTTTCAGCGTTGGCAAAGTGTGCGGCCAGCGGACCCGTTTCGCGCCAGCGGGCAAACACCTCGAAGTCGTCGGCAAACGGTGCGTGGCTCGCCACCGCGGCTGCATCGAGCCCGTGCACCGCAACATCCTCGGCTTTCACACGGCCGGTCGCACGACAGAGACGCGTGTGTGTTTCCAGCACGTCCGTCCCGCGCATCGTCACGACTCCGTATTCGAGAATCCCGGACGCCACGCTGCCTTCGAAATCAACGAAGTGAATTGGATGATCGATCCATGAAGAGCCCACGCACACACGGAATACACGGAATCATCGGAGTCGAAACCTAGTTGTGAGCAATTTTTCCGTGTGTTCCCGAGGTTACGTCGACAACACTGCGCCCGTGGATCTCACGCCTTATCGCACGTTTTTGACCGAACTCGCCGTCCAGAGCGGCGAATTTATCCGCCCGTATTTTGCCAACCCCGCGCTGGCTGTTGAAATCAAATCCGACGATTCGCCGGTGACCGCCGCCGACAAAGGGGCTGAGCAACTGCTTCGCACGCTCATCGCAAAAAAATTCCCGACCCACGGCATCATTGGCGAAGAATTTGGCGAAGATCGTCCCGACGCGGAGTTTGTGTGGGTGCTAGACCCGATCGACGGCACCAAGGCGTTCATCACCGGTGTGCCGTTGTGGGGCACCTTGATCGCACTGCTGCACAACGGACAACCGGTGCTCGGCGCGATTCATCAACCGATCTTGCAGCAGCTGATGATCGGCGACAACTCGCTCACCACGCTGAATAACCGCCCCGTGCGCGTGCGTGACTGCACGCGCATCGAGGAAGCGACCCTGTTGACGAGCGATCCCTACAATCCTCACAAATACCAAAACGGCGCGGCCTATGAAGCGTTGGCCCGTCGCGCTCGCATGACGCGCACCTGGGCCGATTGTTATGGTTACCTGCTGCTCTCGGCGGGTTTCGCCGACGTCGCTGTCGATCCGATCATGAATCTGTGGGACCTGGCCGCCGTCGTCCCCGTCGTCCGCGGCGCCGGCGGTATCATCACGGACTGGCAAGGCGGTGATCCGATGAAAGGCAGCTCGACTGTGGCCGCCTCGCACGGACTGCACGCGTCGGTGATTGCAGGTCTGAATTCCTGAGGCTTCGCCGCGGAAGCCCGCTGCCCTCTCAATTGGAACCGGCGGAGACTCGTGCGCCCGAACGACCTCCGTAGGTGGTTGAACCTGTTTTCACAGTCAGAACACTTGCATCGGCGCATTGCCCTTGATTTGCATAGTCGATCATCCCGTTGGATTTAGCGGGGTTGCGTTCCCAAATCCCATTAAGAGCAAATTCTACGGCCATGCATCTGTTCCTTCGTCATTTTTCGTTTGTGCGCCTTTCGAGCGCTGTGTTGTTCACGCTGATACTATTTACCGAGGTGCAAGCAGACGTCTTTACGCTAACGGACAAACAGGGTCGTTCGCTAAAAGCCGAGGTGCTCTCCGTCTCCAACGACCAAGTTAAAATCAAACGAAATGACGGACAGACGTTCAATCTTCCACTGGCAACGCTCGCTCCCGAAGATCAGGAGAAACTAAA
>JBEVND010000056.1:0-5298 GCA_040508285.1 Rariglobus sp.
GATGTCCCGGTGTTGGAGATGGTCACCGTGCCTGCGGTGCCCGCATTGAAGTTATAGGTGCCGAGCAAAACCCACGCACCGTTGTTGATCTGCTGATCCACGGTCACCGTTTTGCTTCCGCCCGCATGAGCGATCGTCACCGGCACATTACCAGGCCGGGAACTGCCGGCGGAAAACATCACGTAGACGTCGTATGCGCCAGAGGAAGGAAGGGTCGGCGCATAGACGACGCTCTTGGTTCCTTTGCCGGCGTTGCCGTCGGTCAGGTAATCGGAACCGTAATAGCCGATGGATGATGAACTCGTCGTCCAAGCTCCGTTGATCGTCACGCCGGAGCCAGACGTGTTATCCAAGACCACTTCAGATGTAGTGGATGGTGGATACAGCTGAAACTGGGGAACGACCGCGTAAATCGCGACTCCTGGCAATTTCCAGCTCAGACCGACAGCGGAGCTCCCCGTCGTATTGAGGTATTCCAACTTGATGTCGTAAAGCGTCGAAGCCGCCAGCGTGACCGTGGCAGCGTGGTTGCCGCTCGTGCCCCAGTAATCGAGGACCAGCACATTGTTAATCCACAGTCGTTTTCCTGCGGTGGCGTTGACCGTGAATCCGTAACTGCCCGCGGCTTGGGTGAGCAGACGCCCGGTCCAGCGAACGGTGTAGTTGGTCGGACCAACGCCTGGCAGCGGATTACCCGTTCCCCAGGTGAAGTTGATTTCGGGGTCGAAGCGCGTCGCCACCTGCGTGTTGAAGTTGGTGCCGGTATAATAAATCCCCTTAAGGCCGGAGCCCTTGCCGACGTTGGAGAATGCGGCGGTCGTCTGGTCAGTCGCACGCTGGACCTCCATCGCAGCAACCATCGTGTTGGCGTGAGAAGAGAGTTTCAGGTCGAGCACGCCAGAATGGTTGGTGCTGACGGTCACCTCGCGAACAGCCGCTTTGTGGCCTCCTCCCGCGAGCGCATACGGATCGATATCCGGAGCAATGTTGCCTCGGGCATTGATCGTAACGGGGAAGACACGCGCACCGTCGGAAAACTTCGCGGCGACAATCTCGGCCACATGAAACCGCAGTTTGTAGTTCGTAAACGGTTTCAGGTCCATAAAGGTGTAGCCAAAGGAGCCCTTCCGCTGGGCCTGGTAAGCGGCCATGGGCGCTGGAGCGCTCGCCCCGGTAAGATCGATCGCGGTGGCGGTGGTCTGGGTGTTGGCTGCGACTGCACCGGTGTCCGAAAGGAAACGCCCGAGAGTCGGCCCACCCAGATTGATTGCCTGAGTATCCGATGGATACAACTGGCGCATGGGAATGACCTGTTTCGGCTGACTTGCACTGGACCACTTCAGCTGAGCGACTGCGTTGCCGGTGGTGTCGTAATATTCCACCACGATGTCGTAGAGTTGACCCGCGACGAGGCTGACCGCGGCACCGCTGTTTTCGGTGGAGCTGTGAACGGTCCAGTTGTCGATGATCTTGATGCCGTTGACCCAGAGACGGACACCTCCGTCAGACTGGGTGTAGAACGTATAATCTTCTGAATACAGCGGCTTGACCAGACCGCTCCAGCGCACGCTGAAGTTATCAGTCGGCAGGGCGCTGAAAGGCGCGCCGCTCCAGGTAAAGTTGACCGTAGTGTCGTTGCGCACAGCGGTGAGGGTGTCGAAGTTGACGCCGGCAAAGTATTCGCCCGTGAGTCCTTCGCCCGAGTCGCCGGACGCCGCGAGATTCACATTAATGGGAGCGAGTTCGGTGATGCTGCTGGTGTTGCTGATCTTCCAGCGATGCATGCCGGTGCCCCACTCGTCATTCACCCAAGCGTAAAGATTCCCGCCATGGGAAGTGAAGTAGGACGAAAGTGCGTTGCCGGTGACGCCCGCCACCAGCGAGTTGAGCGGATTCCCGAAGCCGTAGGAGCCAAATTGGCCGATGAGGAGACCGTTGTCCCAGTAATGGAGAAACTGGTTGGCCTGACCGCCTTGGTAGCCTTCGCCATGACAGCAAAAGAGGATGTTTCGACCCTTCGCAAAATGTCCGTTGGCCGGATACGTGCAGGAACCCACCGTGCCCTTGCCGTCAAAATACAAACCGTCGGGAGCCGACTTCCACAGCCAGTCGGTGCCGGCGGCATTGAACGCACCGAGGTGGTAACTCCAACTGGCGCCTGAGGTGTTCGATGAAACCACAACGCCACTCGAAGTGACCGGAAAGCGACGCCCCGCGGGACCGACGTAACCGCCACCGGCCGGATCGATCGCGCGCTTGGGTGCGGTAGCCAACACGGTTTGCGCGGCGAACTGGGGATTACCTGCCCCATCGAAGCCGTTGGGGGCTTGCTGGTAAACAGTCACGCGATTGGTCGTAAGAACCTGCCAGCGCAGATAACCGTCCTCGTGCAGGACTTTGTCGCTGAAGTTGACACCGGTATCACGCGCCATGCCGCTCGCCGGCAGCTCAAGGATACGGCGTGACGAGGTGGTGTTGTCAGGCACCACGGCGTAGATGCGATCATTGCTCAACTTCACGACGGCCTGAATGCCTTGGCGGGGGTTCGAGAAATAATTCGCGGGCAGACCGGCTCGCCAATTTTTGACGAGCGTCCAACCCGTTTGTGCCGGTTGCGAATAATCGACCGCGAATTCGAGCCAGCTTTTCGCAAAGATGCGCGTGGGCGTTCCATCGCAAACCGTGGCCACATAATTGGCGCTGATGTAGGAGATCTTTCCAACATACGCAGGCGTGGCGGAGAAATGCAGGTAACGCTCGTTGCCCGCATCGCCCACCCAGAAAGAGCCGTCGGCTTGGTAAGCGATGAAGGTGCCGTCGGATGGGAAACAAAATTTGGTATTGGTAACGTCGGGACCGTTGGCGGCGTTGTAGCCACCGGCGAGACCGAGCGTCCACACAGAAGACGGCGTGCCGCTGGTGGCATTGGCGAACGCTTTGACCTGCTGGCTGATGCCACCGTCGGCGATACCGAGAGTGGTATTATCGGGAGAGACGGCCACGGCGATCGGATCGGATAAACCGGTGACCACAGCGGTCGTCAGCGAAAGCGCGCCGGCTCCGCTGACATCGTAACGACGCACCACGCGACTCCCGCCCTCCGTGCAAATTACCCACAGGTCACCATCCGATGTGGTGCCGATGCGAGCAGGTTCGGTTACGGAGAAAGAGCCGACGGCGGCTCCTGTGGTTTTGTTGAAAACGTTGATCTGATTAAGACCTCTATGGGCGACAAAGAGAAAGCTGCCGGTTTTTTGAACAGCGAGGCCGCTCGGGTAGGCCGCTTCACCTTCGTTGAAATCTGTCGCGTTGAAGAGATAGCCTTGAGTGCCGGTGCGAGGTGCGGTGATGCCTGAGCTGAAAACGTGAGCGGCACCGGTCGCGGCATTGATCGCCGTGATGAAGCTCGGTCGTGTGGGGTGATAACTCGACGCCGTGGCATTGATCGCAAAATAAACAAGCGTGCCATCGGTCGCCACAAACGAGGACGTGCGCGCGAAGTCCGCCTGGCCGTTATCCGTCACCGCATTGGGATCGCTCAGGGCCATGCGCAACCACAGCGCGCGTTTTTCGTTATACCCTGTCGTGGGAAACATCTCGGTGGCCGTGATGGCCAAGTCTTCAAAATGTCCGAAGACCCGAAGCGTGGTCGGTCCGGTCTGAGTGGTGGACGTGTTGCCGATAAAACCTTCCCACGTGTAGGTGACGTTGTGCGCAAGGACTTTTACTTTGTAGGTATCGGAGGGCAGCGGCTGACCGTTATCATCAAGTCCGTCCCACACGGCGGTGTTGGTTCCGCTGGGGCGCGGCTCGTTGTTCCAAAGCGTGCGAACGAGCGTGCCGTCGGCCTTGTAGGCACCCGCACTCGTCGTGGCGGCGGTGGACAACGTGTAGTTAAACGATGTGGAGGCCGCGCGCACGGCGGTGACCATCGAAAGCAAAGCGCTCAACAAGAACGCGCACAGCGTGAGACCGTTTGGACGCAGACGTCCAAACCCGACAAGGCAGGTGGTTTTCATAGGGGTAGCCGACGGGGGTTAAGCAAAAACCTGACGATCTCTTTATACTCCAAGTGCTGCCGTCACTCCATGGAGTGAAACGGCTTTGATTTGGATTTTCAGGCTATCCCCCAGCCTGTCGGGAGTCAGTTGAGCACACTCCAGTCTTCCCGCAGGTGGCATTGTCCGTTTCAGTTTTTAATATGCCGTCTTCGTTCACGCCCGGCCGGCCGCTTTGGTGGCAATGGCTGACGGTTCTCTCGCTCGACGCACCTCTCGTCGCGGTGCTGTGGCAGGCGCTCTTCGCCCGCGTGATCGGCGTCCAACTTCCCTGGCATGACCCCGTGTTGCTCGGACTCGCGGTCTGGATCGTCTACGCGGCTGATCGCTGGATCGAAGGCTGGCGACTCTCGCCCGAGATCGTGCAAACGCCCCGGCACCTGTTCTACATTCGCCATCGCTGGCCGGTGTTCTGGATTGGTCTCGCCGCCATTATCGCCACCGCGGTGATCGCGATAAAGTTTCTCGAAAGCCGTGAGTTCAAAGCGGGCTTCGTGCTGCTCATCCCGACTTTGATTTATCTGTTCTCGCATCAGCTGCTTCATCGCCACCACCCACTGCGCCTCCCGAAGGAAATCTGCATCGCGGTGATCTTCACGCTCGGCTGCGCGCTTTCGCCCTCCGTGCACGCGCCCGAACGCCTCACGGTGTTAGGGCTGCCGGCTCTTCTGTTCTGCCTTTTATGTCTGGCCAACTGCGCGCTCATTTCCGTCTGGGAACGCGAAGTCGATACCCGTCACGGGCAGACTTCACTGGCCCTTCAACTTAAACGCAGCTCGGTGTTCATTCATCTGCTCCCTTCGCTGATCGTGGTGATTTCCATCGTTGCGCTTTTCCTGGGGCCGAACGCCGGGCGCCTCGCCGCTGGGTGCGCATTCTTGAGTGGAGCGCTGCTTGGCTTGCTCGACCGCTTGCAGCCCCGCATCGGTCGACTTCGCTCTCGTGCGGCGATCGACATCACATTGATGACTCCGGTCGTCGTGCTGTTTCTGTAAGTGAAAACCAACGGCTACGACCAACTCGCACGCGGTTATCGTGTGATCGAATTCATAGCCTTCGGGCGCGCACTGGAACGCGCCCGGTTCCAACACTTCGCACGTCTGCGCACCTGCAAACGCATCCTGCTCCTCGGCGATGGCGACGGACGAGGCCTCGCCCTCGCCTGCCAACTCGCGCCGTCAGCCCACATCGACTCGATCGATAGCAGCAGTGGAATGCTCAAACGCGCCGAACTCCGCCT
>JBEVND010000062.1:0-8660 GCA_040508285.1 Rariglobus sp.
GAATTTTCAACTACCCCAGTGGCACCCAAGGTGTTCTCCTCGATCCCAAGGACCATCACCTCGCCCGCCAAAATCCCGCTGATTACCTCCTCGGGCTTGAGAAATCCATCAAGCTCGCGTTGGCGCAGGCGAAGAAAACCAGAGGCTTCGACGCCTGCCAGATCATCGGCCTGGGTGTCGACACCACCGGCTCCAGCCCGATTCCCGTTGATGCAACGAACAGCCCCCTCGCCCTCCACAAAAAATGGTCCGGCCACCTCGCCGCCCATTGCTGGCTCTGGAAAGATCACACTGCTGTAAAAGAAGCCGCCGAGATCACCGCGCTTGCCGCGAAGATTCGTCCCCATTTCATCGCCAAGTGCGGCAACACCTACTCCTCCGAGTGGTTCTGGGCAAAAATCCTCCACTGTCGCCGGACCTCACCCGCTATCTTTAAAGCCGCCTACTCGTGGGTCGAGCTCGCCGATTGGATTCCGTCCGTGCTCGCCGGCGTGAAAGACCCTGTCGCGATCAAGCGCGGAGTCTGCTGTGCCGGCCACAAAGCCCTCTACGCCGCCGACTGGGGTGGCCTTCCCGACAAAGAGTTTCTCGCTCAACTCGACCCCGCACTGGCCGATCTTCGGGACCGCCTGTATTCAGAAGCTCACGACGCCACCGTTGCTGCCGGCACGCTTTGCTCCGACTGGGCCAGAAAGCTTGGGCTTCCAGCCGGCATCCCCATCGCCATCGGCGAAATGGACGTCCACTACGGTGCCATCGGCTCCGGCGTGAAAGAAGGCACGCTCGTCAAAGTAATCGGCACGTCCACGTGCGATTGCGGGGTGGTTTCTGCCGAAAAAACCGTCGCCGACATCCCCGGCATTTGCGGAATCGTCAAAGGTGCGATCCTCCCCGGATATTACGGCCTCGAAGCCGGACAATCCGCCGTGGGCGACATCTTCAAATGGTTCGTCGAAGGTGTGCTCGGCGATGCCAAACTCCACGGCAAGCTCACCGCCGAAGCAGCCAAGTTAAGGCCAGGACAATCAGGCCTGCTTTCTCTCGATTGGAATAACGGCAATCGCACCATCCTCGTTGACCCGCTTCTTAGCGGCCTGACGCTCGGGACCACGCTCTACACGACGAAAGCCGAACTTTATCGCGCGCTGATCGAAGCGACTGCATTTGGCGCCCGCGCCATCATCGAACGCTTTAAGGAATACGGAGTGCCCATCGATCGGGTCGTTTGTGCCGGAGGCATCGCGGAGAAAAACCCGTTGCTCATGCAAATCTACGCCGATGTTACCGGCTGCACCATGTTGGTCGCCGGCAGCTCACAAGCATGCGCCTTGGGTTCAGCTCTTTCGGCCGCCGTTCTTGCCGGCGCGCACCCCGACTTTGCGACTGCACAGAGGAAAATGACCCGCCTCAAAAAGATTTCCTACAAACCCAAAGCCGCCAGCGCGCGCACCTACAACCAACTCTACGCCCTGTATCTAAAAATCCATGACAGTTTCGGCGGCATCAACAGATCCGCAGACCTATCCACCGTCATGAAAGACCTCCTGGCGATCAAGCAGTCTGTCCACGCCTGACCGCCGTTTCCGATACACCCCTGACCATTCGCTCCACGCTCTTCTCCATCCTCGATGTCTCTCGTAAATCTCTCCACGCCTGAAATCTGGTTCGTCTGCGGCTCGCAGCATCTTTACGGACCAGGCCCGCTCAAGCAGGTCGCGGCCAACGCCCAGTCTGTCGTTGACGGGCTGGTCAAATCCAAGCGTCTCGCACTCCCGCTCAAGTTCAAAGCGCTTCTCACCACGCCGGAGGAAATCAGCAAGGTGTGTATCGAAGCCAACTCCGATGCCAACTGCGCCGGTCTCGTGCTTTGGATGCACACCTTCTCCCCCTCCAAAATGTGGATACGCGGGCTCACCACACTCAAGAAGCCGTTTCTTCACCTCCATACCCAGTTCAACCGCGACCTCCCTTGGCAGTCCATCGATATGGACTTCATGAACCTCAACCAAGCTGCCCACGGCGATCGCGAGGCTGGGTTTATTCACACGCGCCTTCGACTCGGCCGCAAGGTCGTCGTTGGTCACTGGTCGGACCCTGAAGTCCAGGATCGCATTTCTGCGTGGATGCGCGCCACTCACGCTTGGCACGACTGGCAAGGCGCCAAGTTTGCCCGCTTTGGCGACAACATGCGCTACGTCGCCGTCACCGAAGGCGACAAGGTCGCATCCGAGATCAAGTTCGGTTTTGAGGTTCATGGCTACGGCGTCGGCGACCTCGTTTCCAAGGTCGATTCCGTATCCGAAACGGCGATCACCGAGCTCGTCGCCTCATATGAAAAACAATACTCGGTCTCACCCGCTCTTAAAAAAGCCGGCAAGCGTCACGAGGAACTTCGCTACAGCGCCCGCCTGGAGCTCGGACTCTCCGCGATCCTGACCGAAATCGGAGCCACGGGTTTCACCGACACGTTCGAGGACCTCCACGGACTTCGCCAGCTCCCTGGAATGGCTACCCAACGTCTCATGGCAGCCGGTTACGGCTTCGGCGGAGAAGGCGATTGGAAAACCGCGGCGCTCGTTCGCGCGATGAAGGTCATGGGTCATGGCCTCCCCGGCGGCACCTCGTTTATGGAGGACTACACCTACCATCTGTCTCCTGGCGGCCACCAGGTTCTTGGTGCGCATATGCTCGAGATTTGTCCGACCATCGCGGCCGCCAAACCCAAAGTCGAAATCCACCCGCTCGGCATCGGCGGGAAAGAAGATCCTGTCCGGCTCGTGTTCGACGCGCCCTCTGGCGAAGCGCTCAACGCCTCGCTCGTTCACCTCGGCAACCGCTTCCGCCTCCTCATCAACGAAGTCGTCGCGGTCAAGGTGCCGAAAATGGACAAGCTTCCGGTCGCCCGCGCCGTCTGGGAGTGCAAACCTGACTTCAAGACCGCCTGCGCCTCGTGGATCTACGCGGGCGGCGCACATCACACCGGCTACAGCTATAGCGTGACCTCGGAGATGCTCGAAGACTTCGCGACCATCGCCGGCATTGAGACGGTTCACATCAATGCCGACACACGTCTGCCTCAGCTCAAACAGGATCTCCGTAACAACGAGGTTTTCTACCACTTGGAAAATGGCTTCCGCGCCTAGTATGTTCACCGAACTCAAACGCGAAGCCTACGAGGCCAACCTCGCGCTACCTCGACATGGCCTGATCAACCTCACGTTCGGAAACGCCTCTGCGATTGACCGAGCCAAAGGCATCTTCGCCATCAAACCCAGCGGTGTCGCTTACGCCGACCTCAAGCCCGCTGACATGGTCCTCATCGACTTGGAAGGCAGGCAGGTCGATGGAGCCCTCCGCCCGTCATCTGACACCCCCACCCACCGCCGGCTCTTTCTCGCGTTTCCGGAGATCGGCGGTGTGGTCCACACCCATTCCTCCCATGCCACTGCTTTTGCTCAAGCGGGTCGCGAGATCCCCATCTTCGGCACCACCCATGCCGACTATTTTTCGGGCAATATCCCGGTGACACGCAAGATGACCGCTGCCGAAATAAGTGGCGGTGCTTATGAGTGGGAAACCGGCAATGTCATCGTGGAGCTTTTCACTCAGCGCACGATCAATTCGGCCGACTTCCCCGCTGTGTTAGTAAATCGCCACGCGCCGTTCACCTGGGGGAAAACCGTCGCCAAAGCAGTCGAAGTTGCGGTCGCCACCGAATGCATCGCGGGCATGGCGCTCATGTCGCTGCAGCTCGAGCCCGCCCTGGGCACCATCGAGCCCGAACTCCTCGCCAAACACTTCAAACGCAAACACGGCCCGGACGCCTACTACGGCCAGACCCATTGCTGAACGCCAGTTATCAAGGCGCGTAACGCGTTCGCAAAAAACCGGAGGCCAATGCCTCCGGTTTTTTTATGAGCCACTCAACTCAATCACCAACGCTGCTCAGATGTGACGCAGGAGAATGCTTTCGTAGAGCTCCTGTTTTCCGCTCTGCGGAGTGACCTCGCCTTGCTGATGCGCGATCTTGTGCAGATCGGTAAGCGAGAGCTTCCCTTGCTCGTAGGCTTGGCCCTGCCCCGCATCGAAGCTCGCGTAGCGTTTCTGCTTCAGGCCGGGAATCTCTGACTTGTTGAGAATTTTTTCGGCCGCGATGGCGGCACGGGCAAAGGCGTCCATGCCGGATACGTGCGCGATGAAAAGGTCATCGAGATCGGTCGAGTTGCGGCGGATCTTGGCGTCGAAATTGATACCGCCATGACTGAAGCCACCGGCGTTGAGGATCACCATCATCGCTTCGGTGAGTTCAAGCGGGTCGATCGGGAATTGATCGGTGTCCCAACCATTCTGCACGTCGCCGCGATTGGCATCCACGCTGCCGAGGAGGCCGGCGTCGGCCGCAACCTGCAACTCATGCGGGAAGGTGTGGCCGGCGAGCGTGGCGTGGTTGACCTCGATGTTGAGCGAGAAATCGGCGAGCAGGTTAAACTCGCGCAGGAATCCGATAACGGTGGCCGCATCGAAATCATATTGATGCTTGGTCGGCTCGCAGGGCTTGGGCTCGATGAAGAATTTGCCCTTGAAGCCCTGGCTACGCGCGTAGTCGCGGCCGATGGTGAGAAAACGGGCAAGGTGTTCGCGCTCACGCTTCATATCGGTATTGAGCAACGAGAGGTAACCCTCGCGGCCACCCCAGAACACGTAGCCTTCGCCACCGAGGGCGACGGTGGAATCGATCGCGGTCTTCAACTGACCGCCGGCGCGCGCGAGGATGGAAAACTCTGGATTGGTGCCGGCGCCATTCATGTAGCGCGGGTTGCTGAACAAGTTAGCCGTGCCCCAAAGCAGTTTTACGCCCGATGCTGACTGCTTCTCTTTGAGATAGGCCGTGATGGTCTGTATCCGTTTTTCGGATTCAGCAAGCGTGTCGGCCTCATCGACGATATCGGCATCGTGGAAGCAGTAGTAAGGCACGCCGAGCTTGGTGATAAACTCAAACGCCGCGTCGGCTTTATCTTTCGCGCGCTGCACTGGATCGGCGGCGTTTAGCCAAGGCATGGGACGGGTCGGTGCACCGAAGGGGTCGGCACCGTTGCCACAAAAACTGTGCCAATACGAAACGGCGTAACGCATCCAATCTTGAAGCGGGCGGCCGGCGACAATGCGGTCAGCCCGATAGTAACGGAAGGCCAGCGGATTGGTGCTATCGGGGCCTTCGTAGGCGATGCGGCCGATGTTGGGGAAATAGGCTTTTGCGCCCGTGGTGACTTGGGTGGTGGCGAGGGACATAAAAAAAGGAGATCAGTTGAGAGCTTTTGTGAGAGCGGCTTCCCAGCGCGAGGCGGCCTCGGCGCAAGGTTCAATCAATGCAGGGTCGGGCTCGATCGTCGCGATGACATCGAGACCATTGAAGGCGTCCGCGGGTCTGGCGTAAATGCCTGCGCCGATGCCGGCACCCCGAGCGGCACCAGCGGCGCCATCGGTGCGAATCAACTCGATGGTTACCCCGAGCGTGGCTGCCAACGTGTCGCGGAAGACGGAGCTCTTAAAAAGGTTGGCATCACCTGCGCGCAGGCGCGTTGGCGTGAGACCCGTTGCTTTCATTCCGGCGATGCCATGGCTGAAGGCGAAGGCGATTCCTTCCTGCGAGGCACGTGAGAGATGCGCGGGCTGATGACGAAGAAGATCAAGTCCGAGAAACTGCGCACCCGGTTGGCGGTTTCCGAGCATACGCTCGGCCCCGTTGCCAAAGGGAAGGACGGTCAACCCCTCGCAACCCGCAGGCACGGACGCGGCGAGCGCGTTGAGATCCGAGTAGGTGTGATTGCCCCCCAACATGCGACGCAGCCATGCGTAAAGGATTGCCGCGCCGTTGATGCAGAGCAGCACCCCGATGCGCGGGTCAGTGGCGGTGTGATTGACGTGAGCAAAGCCGTTCACGCGTCCCTGCGGATCGTAGGCAAGCTGATCGGTAACGCCGTAAACCACGCCCGACGTGCCACCCGTTGCCGCGATTTCACCAGGGTTAAGCACATTGAGTGAAAACGCGTTGTTAGGCTGATCACCGGCGCGGTAGGCCACCGGAATGTTTGCCGGAATACCAAGCGCCGCCGCGACCGAAGGCAGCACCGAAGCCTGCTTGCCAAACGTCGGCGTGAGCGACGAGAGCAGCGCTGGATCGAGTTTCCAGTGATCGAGGAGGAAGCGCGCGGGAGCGCTTGCAGAGAAATCCCACAGCGTGCCTTCGGACAACCCGGATGCCGTCGTCTGCGCCTCACCGGTCAGGCGGAGCGCGAGGTAATCTCCCGGGAGCATGACCTTGCGAATGCGACGAAAGTTCTCCGGCTCGTTCTGCTGAACCCAACGGAGTTTCGACGCGGTAAAATTGCCTGGAGAATTGAGAAGTCGGCCGAGACAGACGTCGGAGCCGAGTTCGGCGAAAGCACGTGCGCCCGTTTCTACTGCGCGACTATCGCACCAGATGATTGCAGGTCGGACCGGTTCATGGCGCTCGTCCAGCGTGACCAGCCCGTGCATCTGATAAGAAATGCCGACCGCCGCAATCCGTGTGGCGTCCTGTCCGGCGCACGCGGCGCGAATCGCGAGTTGCGTGTGCTCCCACCAGACGGCGGGATCTTGCTCGGCCCAGCCAGAGCGCGGAGCAGAGATGGGCATCTCGTGCTGCGGAGATTGCGCAGCCGAAACAATGCGGCCGGTGGCAGCATCAACGAGAGAGGCTTTGACGGCAGAACTACCGAGATCGAGTCCAAGAAGTAGCATGGCGGGGTAGCCTCACCTTAGCAGAACGTGTCCCGCCCTGCCTTCACAAAAAGACCGGACTAACACCAAACTAGCACAAAAGGACAGAAACTATACGCCGCCCCGTCGCCGGAATGTCGAAGGCGTTTGGCCGGTAACCAGTCGGAACTGGCGGGCAAAATAATTACTGTCTCCGAAGCCCGTCTCCAGTGCGATTTCGGTGACGGTCAACTCATTTTGACGCAGCAGTCGCTTGGCGGCTTCGATGCGCAGACCGATAAGATAATCAATAGGCGATTTGCCCGTGGCCTGCCGGAAAATGAGCAGTAAACGGGTCCGCGATAGTTTGGCGAAACGGGCAAGTTGCTCCAGCGTCCACGGCTCGCGATAACGTTCTTCGAGCGCACTGATCAACCGGCCCATTTGCAGCAACGCGCGGCTCTCGCCCGCGTCACTCTCCCCATAGCGACGCGATAAAAACGCCATGAGCTCAATCAGCAGCCCGAGTAGCACGGCCTCATGTCCGGGCGCGGCGCGTAATGCCTCTTGCTCCATCCGCTCTGCCAGGGCTTCGGCCGCTCCCAGATTTTGCCGGTCGAGCTGCAGTCGGCTCGAGAAGCGATGGGCGCTGCGAAACGTGGGCTCGAGCATAAAGAGCGCGCTGTAGCCGGGCAGACGACGGAGAAGGCCCGAAGGAAGCGGCAGACGTGCCGGATCATACATGACGTTCACCAGCACCAGCCCTTCCCGCTCGCGGAAACTGTGCACCTGTTGTCCTTGAACAATGAATACATTCCCCGCGGACACCGGAAACGATTCGCCTTCGAGGTGATGTCGCCCCCGGCCACTGAGAACAAGGACGAGCTCGCAGAAATCGTGGTAGTGATCGGTCTCGGTGATGTCGTGAGGATGCGAAGGGCCGCCATCCACCTCGGTTTTAACGCGACGGACCGCGATGGGAAAACCGTCCGGACCAAAGTAATCCACTCCTCGCGCAAGCACGGCCATAACCCAACTAGCACGAAGAGAATCCGATTCTGCAAGGAAATGCGGGCCGCACTTGATGACGCCGCCCGGCTACCCTCACCTATCGATGACGATCCGTATCAAGGGTCGGATCGTGCTCAAATCCTCCGAGTCAACTCGTGCAAGGACAGGTGGAGGCTGTCCGCTGTGTTAGGTGTAAGGGCCCGAGCACGTGTCGGGCCGACGACGCGTGCAGAAACCCCCATACTGCAAGGCCCCACACTTAGGTGAGGCCCCACAAAATCAGGCGGTCCGCAATCGGATTATCCCGACGGCTTATGCCTCGACGGTGGCGTAGAGTGCGCCCTTTACAACTTGGAGGATGTAGTGGGCGTTCACATCGAAATCGAACTTCTGCTTGAGCTCGGCTTTAATGGCTTCGACTTCGTCTTTCTTGGACGAATCAGCCGAGAGAGCTCCGAGCTTGTTACGGAGGAATTGGAGGTCTTCGTAAGACTCTGCGGTGCGAAGTTCGGCCACCACAGTCGCCTTGCTTTCATCGGCCACGGGCTGGCCCTTCTCATCGGTTGCCTTGAGCAAGAGCGCAGACTGCACGGGACTCAGCAGATAATTATTTTTTACCGAATAACCATAGTGCTTGGCCATGAACTCAACGTTCTTGGCGAGGCTTGTGTTGATCTGGCTTTGCTGGGTGGTCAGCGCGGACCGCTCCTCGCTCGTGGCGGTCGCGGGCAAAGCGGCGATTTTCTGGCTCACCTCGGCGACCAAGCGGCGCTGCTGGCCGACCACTTGAAGATTGTTGATGAATTGGGTGTTGGCGGAGGCGCCTTCGATGATCGCTACCAGTTGGAAGGACTGCGTATCGCGGATGATCCGTTGGGGAATGCCTTGGGAGATAATCTTGGTCATGTGTG
>JBEVND010000066.1:0-7440 GCA_040508285.1 Rariglobus sp.
CCCAGCACGGCGTCGTTCACGTGTGCAGCAACGATGCGCCCGAAAACCACGTTGGCCGCGCCCGCCCCTTCGCCGATCGGCAAGATCGTGTGCAGGCGGCATTCGAACGACACAGGTGCAGCTGCCACGCGCGGTGGACGCACGTTAACCGCTGCGGATTGCACGATGCCAAACGCCTCGAACTCGCTCTCTCCATACGGCAGCAGCGCGGCGCACGCGTTCATCTTTTCGGTGAGCGCATGGGAAACCAGATTCACCACAAACTCACCCGTCGCCTCGATATTGCGGACCGTGTCCTTCTTGGCACCGTCACGGAGGTTCACCGCCGAGAACATCAACGTGGGCGGGTTGCCCGTGATGCCGTTGAAAAACGAAAACGGCGCGAGGTTGGTCTTGCCGTCGGGCGAGAGCGTCGAAACCCATGCGATGGGCCGCGGCGTGATCGAAGACGCCATCCAGTTGTAAGCGTCACGAGGAGACAGCGCCGTGAAATCGAGAAACATGCCGCCACGTTGCACACACCCGCACAGCGACGCAACGCACGGATCGCCAGAAACTCGTTCTGCCGCTTCCCGCACTTTCTCGTTTCTGCCTTGGACCGCTTTCGAAAGTCGACGGGCGTTAAGAGCGAATGATCGTGAACGCGTGGCCGGGCTCACACCCACACCACAAGATCGCCCGCGTCGTTGACCCGCACCTCGTAGGTCGAGACGCGTCCGCGGTCGTCGTAAAGGCCCTTGCCGGTCACGATGTCGAACTCCCATCCGTGCCACGGACAACGCAACACCCGGCCCGCCAGCGCGGGTTCAAACTCGTTCACCTCACTCGGCCGATACGTGCCGTGGACGGTGCCCTTGCACAGTTCGGCGCCTTGGTGCGGGCAGTAATTGAGGATCCCGTGAAAACCGCTTTCCAAGTGATAAACGCCGATCGAGAGACGACCGATCTGCACGATCTTTTTTCCCCCAAGCGGAATCTCGTCGGCGCGCCCCACCACGACTTCGCGGTCGCGTTTACGCGGAGGGAGCGCGGCATCCGCCGTGGCGAACGCCGCGTCGAGGCGTTTCATTTTTGCGCAGGGCGGTGTCGCTTGAGTCGAACCCGTCGCGCCCTTGGCTTCGCTCATGGAAGCACCTCCACTTTTGCGGTAGGCCGCGCGGGCAACCCATAGAGTTCGGCAGCGTTGTCGTAGAGGATGCGTTCTTTCAACGCTTGCGGCAGGCGCGAGGGAAACGCGCGGCGGGGATCGTCGAAATCCCAATGCGGGAAATCCGTCGAGAAACACACCGTGCGCTCGGCCTGCAGCATGGAATACATCTGCAGCAGATGATCGGGGTTCGACGGTTCCTCGATGGGTTGCGTGGTGAACCGGCAATGGCGCAGCACGTAGTCGGACGGCAGTTCACGGAGCCAAGGCACCGTGCTGCGCAGGGCCTTGAAGTTTTTGTCCATGCGCCAGAGAAGCGGGGCGAGCCAGCTCACGCCGCCCTCGACCAGCACGACGTGCAACTCGGGAAATTTCTCGAACGTGCCTTCCGCGACAAGACTACCGACATGAGCCTGAAAGGTGAGCGGCAGCGAATTGTGCCACTCAAAGTAACTCGCGGGGCGACCAACTGGCGTGCTCGAGTTGAGCGAACCTTCGGAGCCGGGATGCGCCGCGAAGGCCAAGCCCATTTCGCAACAGGCCTCATAAACGGGATCGTAAGCACGATGGCCGAAGAGGTGCACTTGTTCGCCGCAGGTGATGACCTGGACCATTTGCGGGTGTCCACCCACACGACGAATCTCTGCTGCCGCCGCACGCGGATCTCCGAGGTTCACGCACACCGATCCCAGGAAACGCGGATCGTGGCGCAGGTAAGTCTCGATCTGCCAGTCGTTGCTCGCCTGCGCCAAGGCGTTGGCCACGTCTTGCGCGTGGATGATGCTCACGGAATACCCGGGCTGCGGTTGAAGCACGCCGTAGGTGATGCCGAGAGGATCAAGGTGCAGACGCACGACGTCGGCCGGCGTGTCGGCCTGGAGATCGCGGCGGTCCACGCCGAACGGGTTGGCGTAGCCATGGCCCGGTGAAGAGCCCTGCCGGAACGAGACGGCGTTCCGAAATCGCTCGGGGATAAACGGCTCAAGCGGACACTGGTGGTTGGCGTAAACGTGGATGTCGCAATCGATGATCATAGGGAATCAGCAGGGGATTGAGGGGAGAAAATCAGAGCGGTTGCGCAGACAGGCTGGCCGCCGCCTTCGTTACGAGGGCGCTGAAATGGTCTTCGCCGCGGCGCGTGACCATCGCGATTGGCACAGCGAGTCCGACTGCGCCCACGAGCACCGCAGTCGCGTTATAAACGGGCGCGGCAAACGAGTAGAGTTCGACGCTGTTTTCACGGCGGTTGACCGAGTAACCTTGGCGACGGATCGCGACGAGTTCGGCGCGCAGCTCGCGAAGCGTGGTCAACGTATAGGGCGTCAGGCGCTTGAGCTCCGCCGCCTCGATCGACAGGCGCTTGAGCGCGAGAAAAAGTTTCCCAAACGCGGAGGCATGGCGCTCAAGCCGCAGACCCACATCCAGCGCATGCGCAGGACGGAGACCACGATACCGGTCGCTCATCACCACCAGCGGCCCGCCTTGATGAAGCACCGCGAGGTAGGAACTGCACTGGGAGGCTTCGGATAAATCCCGCAACACCGGCCCGCCATGCACCCGCAGCGGCAGGCGCTCGGCAAAAGGCCCGGCCAGCGCCAGCAAGCGGAAGTCGGAACGGTATTTGCGCGTGTCGCCAGATTGCGCGACGTAGCCCGCGTCCAAGAGCGTCCGCAGGAGACGGTGCGCGTGGCTCTTCGGCAGCCCAAGCGTCTTGGCGAGATCCGACACCGCAAATTCCCCCGGTCCCGCCGCGATCAACTCAAGCAGCCTCAGCCCGTTGAAGAGCGTGTGGTTGGCTGTCGACGTTCGTGGGGAGGTCATGCCCGACAACGAGACAGGTTCGCCCCAACGGCTCAAAACAGTTCTAGCATTTGGAACAAATACACACAAAGCGACGCTCAGGATTGGCTCGATTCACCGGGTTTGATCACGCAGCGTGGTCATCTTTCAACCCTCCCCATGGCGATTCATCACTCTGCGGCGCAGTCTCTTTTCACTCTCCAAGCCGGCGCGTCCACCTACGCGATCAAGATCACCGAGCACGCCATCCCGGTGCACCTTTACTGGGGGCCCGCGCTGGCCGCACCGGCCGAGGGCTTGGACAGCGTCCGCCTCGGCGATCGTGCCTTCAGCCCCACTCTCGCGGGCGCGCCGAAGGGCGTGAGCCTCGATGTCTTGCCCTTGGAGTATCCCGTGTTCGGCAACTCCGATTTCCGCCAGCCCGCGCTGGAGGTTTTCCAACCGCAGACCGGTTCGCGCGTGCTTGATCTGCGCTACCGCTCGCACCGCATCGAAGCCGGTAAACCCGCGCTCGATGGCCTGCCGACCACGTTCACCGAAAAGCCCGCCGACGCCGACACGTTGACCTTCGTCCTCGAGGACAAGCTCCTCGGGCTGCGCGTTGAGTTGCTCTACACGGTTTTTGCCCACCATCCCGTCATCACGCGCTCGGCGCGCATCGTGAACGCCGGCGCCGCGTCCCTGGAAATCCGCCGTGCGCTGTCCGCCTCTGTCGATTTCGGCGCGTCGTTTGCCAATCACCAATTCGTGCAACTGTCCGGCGCGTGGGCGCGCGAACGCGACGCACACATTTCCCCGCTGCGTCCCGGCGTGCAGGCCGTCGACAGCCGCCGCGGCACGAGCAGCCATCAGCAAAGCCCGTTCATTGCCCTCGCCGAACTCGGCGCCAACGAAGAGCACGGTTCCGTTTACGGGTTTAATCTTGTTTATAGCGGCAACTTCCTCGCGCAGGTGGAGCTCGATCAGTTCGCCGTGGCGCGCACGCAGCTCGGCATCAACCCGTTTGATTTCGCGTGGCAACTGAACGCCGGCGACACGTTCCAGACGCCCGAAGCCGTGCTCGTTTTCTCCCCCGAAGGCCTCGGCGGCATGTCGCGCGCCCTGCACCGTTTTTATCGCCGTCATCTCCTGCCCGTCGCCTGGCGCGATCAGCCCCGCCCGATCCTCGTCAACAACTGGGAGGCGACTTACTTCGACTTCGACGCCAACAAACTCGAAGCAATCGCCGACGCCGGCTCCGAGCTGGGCGTGGAACTCTTCGTCCTCGACGACGGCTGGTTTGGTAAACGCGACGACGACCGCTCCTCGCTCGGCGACTGGGTCGTGGATCGCAAAAAACTCCCCGGTGGTCTCGACGACCTCGCGAAGCGCATCAAGGCCAAGGGCGTTGAATTCGGCCTCTGGTTCGAACCCGAGATGGTCTCGCCTGACAGCGATCTCTACCGCGCTCATCCCGACTGGTGCATCCACGCGCCGGAGCGCGCCCGCAGCGAAGGACGCCAGCAACTCATCCTCGATTTCTCCCGCGCCGACGTGCGCAACGAGATCTACAATCGCATCGCCAAGATCCTGCGCGACACGCCGATCACCTACGTGAAGTGGGACATGAACCGCCACTTCACCGAGGTCGGTTCCGCCGGTCTGCCCGCCGACCGCCAGCAGGAAACCGCGCATCGTTACGTGCTCGGCCTCTACGAAATCATGGCACGCTTCGTCCGCGAATTTCCGCACATCCTCTTCGAAGGATGCTCCGGCGGCGGCGGCCGTTTCGACCCCGGCATTCTCGCCTACATGCCGCAGATCTGGACCAGCGACAACTCCGACGCGATCACCCGCCTGCGCATCCAATACGGCACCAGCCTCGCGTATCCGTTCAGCACGATTGCGGCGCACGTCTCCGCCGTTCCCAATCACCAGGTGGGCCGCAACACGCCGTTTCGCACCCGCGGCGACGTCGCGTTCACCGGCGCGTTTGGCTACGAGCTGGATCTCGGCGCTCTGACCGACGACGAAAAAGCCGAGGTGAAACGCCAGACGGCCTTCTACAAAAAGGTGCGGCCGCTGCTCATCTCGGGCGATCTCTACCGGTTGAAGAACCCGTTCACCTCCCAGGAAACGGCGTGGATGATCGTCGCCGCCGATGCCAGCGAAGCCCTCGTCACCCACGTGACCACGCTCGCCGAACCGAACGCCCCGCTGCGCTCCCTCAAGCTGCGCGGACTCGACCTCAAGAAAACCTACCGCGTGCGTCTCGGTGACGCCGAAACGCTCATCGCCGGCGACGTGCTCCATCACCTCGGCCTGCCTGTGCCGCCCGCTCCGCACGATTTTGCCAGCGTCCAATGGCACCTGACCGCCGTCGCCTGAGTTCCTTTCAAACCGTGCCTGACCGTCCGCGAACTCTCGGCGCGTTTCTCCGCGCGTCTGTCGGCTCGAACGCCCTTGGCGTGATCTTGCTGTTGCTCGCCGCAAGCGGCTGCAGCAGTCCCACCGTCGCGCGTCGGCCCGACGTGATTCCGGTGACCGTGCCGCACCTGGAGCGAATCGACGTGAGTGCCTACGAAGGGAAACAGGCCGCCATCAACCGCGCGTTGGCCATGCGCGCCGAGGGCTTCGCCAAGATGGTCGAACAAGGCAGCGTCTGGTATGGCGACGGTTCGTCCATGGAACCCGTCCTCGAAGCCGGCTCATGGATTGTCACCAAGCCGCATCCGTTTACCGAGTTAAAGCCGGGGATGATCGTGCTCTACACCACCTCGTCCGGCCGACCCGTTGCTCATGTGCTCGTGCGCCGCACCACCAGCGGTTGGCTCGCAGCCGGGGTGAACAACCGCACGGTTGATCGCGAGGTCGTCACGCCGTCCAACCTTGCCGGGGTCATCGCCGGGGTGTTCACGCCCGCGCGCTGAAAGCCCGTCGGCGGCTCAGCATGAGTGAGCGTGGGGATCAAATCCACGCCTCGGGTTCACCGACCGTTTGATCGTGACCACTTCCCGCTCGCCCGGTTTTCCACGGCAGGGCACGCTGTCCGGCTTTATGCCCGTCATCCCGACGCCCGAAGAAGCTCCTTGGAAAGCCGGTTTGCGCAGCGCCCGCGCAAACTTGATTCCGGGCCTCGTGCTGCAGGCGTTCGCGCTCGCGTTGTTGTTGGGGTTTTATTTTCACGCGCCCACGCGCGCGGCATTCGCCCAGTTGGCCGATCTGCGCATCAAGACCGGCTTCGTCTTCGACCTGATTTCCACGGGTCTGTGCGGCGGACTGATTCCGTTGCTCTACCTTAAATCACTTCCGTCGACTCGGGCCCGCTACACATGGACGCAGGGTGGTTTCCTCGCCGTTTTCTGGAGCTACAAGGGCCTCGAAATCGCTCTCTGGTATAGCTTCATGGCGTGGAGCTTTGGCACGTCCAACGACATCGCGACCATTGCGACCAAATCCGTGATCGACCAGTTCGTGTATTGCCCGATCTGGGCCATCCCGACGACCGCGACTGCCTACTTCTGGTGCGAAAACCACTTCAGCTCGCGCGCCGTCATCGACGATTTTCGTCAGCCGCGCTGGTATGCGCGCCGCGTGCTACCCGTCCTCTGCGCCAACCTCGGCGTGTGGCTCCCACTCGTGTTCATCATCTACGCGCTGCCCACGCCGCTCCAGCTGCCGCTGCAGAATCTCGCGCTGTGCTTTTTCACGCTGATGCTCGCGCACCTGTCGCAACGCAGGGCGCCCGTCCTCGTTACCCGTGAATAACCTCCGGTAAAAACCACGGCACTTTTGCCTCTTTGCCGGTCTTAAGCTAACACTCTCACCATGCTGCTTCGCGTTTCCCTTTTTCTCCTGAGCCTGACGCTCGCCGGGTTTGCCCCGTCCGCGGTCGCCAAGGTCGAGACTTCGCTCACCGCCGCCGACCAGTCGATCCAGCCCGGCCGTCCGTTCACGGTGGCATTGCGAATGGCCCACGAGAAGCACTGGCACTCCTACTGGATCAACCCCGGCACCGGTTATCCCACGAGCCTCAAGTGGAAACTGCCCGCAGGCTGGACCGCTTCCGAAATCCAATGGCCCACGCCGCACGTCGTTCGCGACACCAACGGCACCATCACCGGCAACGGCTACGAGGACGTCGTTTACCTTCCCGTCACTCTCACTCCGCCCCCCGATCTTAAACCCGGCGAATCCATCACGCTCTCCGCCGACGCGAAGTGGCTCATGTGCGCCGAGGTCTGCGTTCCCGGCAACGCCCCTGTCTCGCTCACGCTGCCCATCCGCGCCGAAGCCCCCGCAGCTGATCCCATCCACGGCAAAACCATCACCGACACCGTTGCAGCGCTCCCTCGGGAGGTTCCCGGCGTGACCGCGCGCGCCTCTCGTAGTGGAAATGTGATTACTCTTCGACTCATCGGCGCCGGCGATATCGCTGTGCCTAATACCTACATACCTTGGTTTTTCTCCTGCGACGCTTCAATCCTGTTGGTCGATGCCCAAACGGCTCGCAC
>JBEVND010000068.1:0-4323 GCA_040508285.1 Rariglobus sp.
GAGGAGCTTCATCCAGCCATTGAACACCCCACGCCCAGCTCCGCCGAAGCGGCACACGACCTAGCATCGATGGACCGCGCGAGCCCAGTCGCGAGCGGCGAAACGCACCCAACAGACCTAATTAATACCGGCGCGGGAAAACCACGCGGAACGTGGTGCCGCTGCCGGGCGGACTGGTGACTTCGAGACTGGCATCGAGCAGGTCGCACAGGCGTTTGACGATGGAAAGACCGATGCCCTCGCCGGCCGACTGCTTGGCCGAGCGCTTGATCGACGACACCGCTTTTACCGGACTAAAAGCGCCGGAGGTGCCGCCTGATGCCGCGTTGGACGACTCCGCCTTTCCTTCCGCCTCCAAGACGATCGCGGTGGCTTTTTTCATTTCGGCCACCAACGGAGAATCCTTATCAGGGTAAAGGCCGGGGCCCGTGTCGGCAATCATCACCGACCAGCTAACATCGTCGGAGGTGCAGCTCACGCTCACGCCGCCGTGCTCGGTGTATTTGAGCCCGTTGCGAAGCAGATTTTGCAACAGACGGCGCGCCTTGCCGGGGTCGCCCTCAACTTGGAGCGAAGGCAACGGGTCGAGCTTCAAAAAGAGGTTTCGGTCGCGCGCAAAGGCGCGATTGATGTCGCACAGATCCGTGACCAGCGCCGCCGCGTCGAACGAACGAATCTCGCGACGTTCCTGACCGGCTTCCAACCGGGCCAGCTCGGTGAGTTCGCCGAGCATGCTGGAAACCGAGTGCACGCTTTGCTGAAGGATCGTCGCGAATTCCTGACGCTCGTCGTCGGCGATCTGTTTGTCGCCCAGCAGATGCGCAGTCATGCCGACGCTGTTGAAATTGTTGCCCAGATCGTGAACCGCCTGGTGGATCAAGGTCGAACGGCGCCGCTCGACCTCCAGGACGCTCGTCAACGCGGCCATGAGTTCGTCGATGTGGCTCGCTGCCTCGACTTGCTGCATGTGCTCGTATTGCGCCGCACTTTCGGCAATCGCGCCGTTGACCATGGCAACGAGCTCACGACTGGCATCGGCGAGCGTGGCGCGATCGAAGTCAGGATGAATCGCGCCGAAGGTGTTTAGCTCCTCCAACAGACAAAGCTGTAGGTGCCCCCACTCCTGCATGAGCTCCTGAAACCGATAACCTTGCTGCCAGCGGGTGACGCCGTGCTTCGCTTCGTCGACCTTTTCGTCCGGGGTCGAGCCCTCTTCGGCGCGGTCGAGTTGGTTGGCACGCAGCCGGCGCTCGAACGCATCGAGAATCTCCGGAATATGATCATTAAGCTGCGAACGCGTCAGCGACGAGGCCGTGGTCAACGCTTCATCCGCACTGATCGCCCTCCGCCACGCCTGTAAAATGTCCTCTCTCCGACCCGCCAGGTAATCGCTCAATTCGGCCATTAACGCGTGTGGAGAGAAAATCATAGTGAATGTCAGTGCTCCATTATGGCCTTAAGTAACCAATTTAAACATAGGGGGAATACCTACTAACGTCGTCCTAGACATTTCGACGCCTCGTTTCGTAAGCCGCCCAGTTGCAACCAAAACGCGCTTCTCGACGCCTTCTGACAGGCCACTTTGTGGTTTCGCCCAGCCACTTACGCAGAGCCACCAACCCAGCGCGGAGTCAGGTAAACACGAGTCCGTCCATTGCAGTTTATCTGCATGCCGGTCGCAAGAAAGTGGATTTGAGCTAAGCGCCCTTATTTGGTTCAGCTGATGCGATGACCCAATCGCCACTCAACGCCGACACCAAGCGCGCCCGCCTCCAATGCTACCTTGCCGCCTCGGTCTTCGCGGGATGCGCCGTGCTCTTTATCTTTGTGCCTATCGCAATGCCCGCCGCGGTGAAGTGGGTCGTGGCCGGGTTCAACGCGATCATCGCCCTCGCCGTTTTCCTTTACGGCAAGCAACTCACGGTCGAACCGACCAAATAAATCCGCCCGCCAACGACACGCCTTTGCCGTTACGTCTCATGTCTCCATGCCGCGGGACGCTGCGGGCCGGACGAATCACGTGCCGCAAAACGTCTGGTAACCCACGCCGGCGTCAGGCGCGGGCAATCGATAGTCGGGAGCCATGCGGTTGTGGTCGTAGGGCGTGGCCAACACGTCCAGCAGACGCTCGAACGGCGCCAAGTCTCCCTGCTGCCCGGCAGCGAGTGCCGCTTCGACCAGATGATTGCGCGGGATGAAGGCAGGGTTGCTCGACCGGCGCAGTTGAAGGGAGTCCGCCCGCGATTGCGGTTGGCGGTCCAAACGCGCTTGCCAATCCGCGTGCCAGGAAACGAATGCAGCGTCGCTCGCGAGCACGGCCTCCGCCGGTAGCGCATCCGAGGTGAGCATGGCAAACGTGTTGGTGTAATCCGCCTTCGTTGCGTGCAGACGCGTGAGTAAAGTTTTGAAGAGCGCGACGTCGCCGTCCTCTGCGTTGAACAACCCGAGCTTCCGCCGCATGCCGGCCAGCCAGTGATGCTGAAAACGATCACCGAACCGCGCCAGCGCCGACTCCGCCAACGCGATCGCAGGCGCCTCCTCGACGTGCAGCAGCGGCAGCAACGACTCGGCGAGACGAGTGAGATTCCACTGCGCGATCGTCGGCTGGTTGCCATACGCGTAGCGGCCGTGCCGGTCGATCGAACTGAAAACTTTCGCCGGATTGTAAGCATCGATGAAGGCGCATGGGCCGTAGTCGATCGTCTCACCGGAGAGCGCCATGTTGTCGGTGTTCATCACCCCATGCACAAAGCCGACAAGCATCCACTGGGCGATCAACGAAGCCTGCCGTTCGATCACGGCGTTGAGCAACGCGAGCGCGGGATTCTCGTCGCCCGCCAGCTCCGGGTAGTGACGCTTCACCGTATAATCAACGAGCGCGCGCAACGCCGTGTCGTCGCCTTGCGCGGCCGCCCACTCAAACGTGCCGACGCGGATGTGACTCGCCGCCACGCGGGTGAGCACCGCGCCTGGCAACCGCTCCTGACGGAAGACCGTTTCTCCCGTTGCCGTGACAGCCAGACTCCGCGTCGTGGGAATACCCAGCGCATGCATCGCCTCGCTGATAAGATATTCACGCAGCATTGGCCCCAGAGCGGCACGCCCGTCGCCTCGACGCGAAAACTGCGTGGGGCCCGAGCCTTTTAATTGCACGTCGAATCGCCCGCCTTGGGGCGTGACTTGCTCGCCCAACAAGATCGCCCGTCCATCGCCGAGCGTGGTGAAATGACCGTATTGATGTCCTGCATACGCCTGCGCCAGCGGCGTCGATCCCGGCGGAGGTCGGTTACCCGCCAAAAGCGCCGCACCTTCATCACCCGTCAGGGCATCTGGCGAGAGCCCGAGCTGCTCGGCCAGCGGACGATTCAGCACCACCACTCGAGGAGCCCGCACCGGCGTCGGCTCGATCTCGGCATGCAACACGGACGGCAATTGCGCGTAGGTGTTCTGCAGATTCCAACCAGCGGAAGACTCGAGGCGTGACGACATAACGAGGACGCTCGTCCGAAAATCTCGAATTGTCTAGAGACGCACGTTTGCGCGTTACGCCAGACGCGCTTTCGAGGTCGCCTGAGGAGTGAGCGACAGCGGCAGCAAGATCAGCAAACCCACGACGAAGAACCCGGCGTTCACCAAGATCGCCGTGCGAAAACCGAAGTGCATCGCCAGCACGCCAAACACCGGTTGCCCGATCACGCCCGCGAGTTTGGTAAAGAATCCCCAGAAACCAAAAAACTCTCCGCCGCGCCCATCCGGCGTGAGTGTCGAAACCACCGCGCGGCCCGCCGATTGTAGTGCTCCCATGGCTACACCGGCCATGCCGCCGATGATGTAGAACTGCAGCTTGCTGGTGCAAAACGCGCCGCCCACGCACACGCCGATCCACAACACCAACGCGAGAGACAGAGCCAGCTTCGGGCCGGAGCGATCTTGCAGCAGGCCGAAGCCATACGCGCCCGCCACGCCGGAGAGCTGTAGCAACACCAGCAGTTTAATGAACTCCTCGGGTGTCATCATGAGGACCTTGTCCGCATAACCGCCTGCGAAGGCCACGACCGCCACGAGACCAGCGGTGGAAAACGTCAGCGACAACAAGAACGCCGCCAGCGTGCGATGGCTCGGCAGTTCACGCAGAGAACGCAGATTCGCGCCCCACGCCGCCGCGAAGAGCGTCTGCCCCGGTGGCAACGAGCGCGGCCGGGCTCGTTCCCGCACCAGCAGCAACGTGGGCAAACTCGCCAAAATGAAAAACGCCCCCGTCATCACGAACGTCCACGGCACACGCCCCGGACCAGCGTCACCGGTTTTGATGATCACCAGCGC
>JBEVND010000073.1:0-3104 GCA_040508285.1 Rariglobus sp.
ATGCCTCCGCTTTTACCGAGCGCCGGCGTTTCCACGGCGTCGAGCGCACCCGCACCGAGCGCTTCGTAAAGTCGTGAGGCGTTACCCTCCATGGTTCCGGTCACCACCAGAATCGCGCAGGGCGAAGCCTGCATGATCCGCCGCGTCGCCTCCACGCCGTCCATGACCGGCATCACCAGATCCATCAAAACCAGATCCGGTGTATCCGCCGCGCACTTCTCAACGGCCTCCGCACCATCGCGCGCCGTCCACGCCACCGTGTGACGCCCATCGGCTGCCAGCACGCGGCGCATCGCTTCGACGGCCAGCATCAGGTCGTTGACGATCGCGATTCTCATTCGCGTGCCTCCTCTGCGGGGCCGATCAAGTCCGCCACCGCCTCCAGCAAGCTCTCGTCGTGAAAACTGCCTTTGGTAAGGTAATAATCCGCGCCCGCATCCAGCCCGCGACGACGGTCTTCTTCGCGGTCCTTATAAGAAACGATCATCACCGGCCGAGACTTGAGACGCTCATCTGCCTTGATCAATCGCACCAGCTCGATGCCATCCATGCGCGGCATATCCACATCGGTGATCACGAGGGCAAAGTCCCCGGTCCGCGCCGCGTTCCAACCTTCCATGCCGTCAACCGCCACGGTCACTTCGTAGCCGCGCGAGGCGAGCAGCTTGCGCTCAAGCTCACGCACCGTGAGCGAATCATCGACCACGAGCACGCGCTGACGCTGGCCTTGCGCATCGGCGACCTTCGCCCGTGACCACGCGGCGCCGTCGCTTTCCGCCGTGAGCCGGCTCATCGAGCGCCTGAGATCCTCCACATCAAGAATCAACACGGGCGAGCCATCGTCCAACACCGCGGCAGCCGCCACGTCCTCGATCTTGCCGAGACGCGCATCGAGCGGTTGCACGACGAGTTCACGTTCACCGAGAAATTTATCCACCACGAATCCGTGCCGGGCGTTTTTCTCGCCCAACACCACCACGTTCCACACGTCGCCGCCGGCGGGCGCTTCACCCAGTTCCAGGAGTTCGCGCGCCGAAACCAGCGCCGCTCGTCCGCCATCGAAACCAAAATGCGGACGCCCTTCCACCGTCTCGATCTGCGCCCGGTCCACACGCAACACCCGGACCACGGTTGCGAGCGGCAACGCGTAAGGTTCACCGGAGATTTCCACCAGGAGCGCACGCACCACCGAAAGCGTGATCGGCAGGTGCAACTCAAACGTTGTTCCCCGCCCCGCCTGCGTCTGGATGCGCACCGTGCCGCGCAACGCTTTTAGCATCGTCTGCACCACATCCAGACCGACACCGCGGCCCGAAATTTCGGTGACGTTCTTCTTCATCGAGAAGCCAGGCAAAAATAGAAAATCCAACACTTCCTGCGCCGATAACTTCGCCGCGACTTCGGCCGTCGTCAGATTCTTCCTTACGACCGCGGCGCGCACTGCCTCGATGTCCACGCCGCGACCATCATCGGTCACGGTGACAATCAAGACCCCCGCACGATGCCTCGCTTCGAGCCGCAGTTCTCCGCACAGCGGCTTGCCCGAGTTGATGCGCGCCTCGGCGTCCTCGAGCCCGTGATCGACGGCGTTGCGCAACAAGTGCGTGAGCGGCGCCTCGATTTTTTCCAGCACATCGCGATCTACCTGCGTGCCCTCGCCCACGATTGTGAGGTGTGCTTCCTTGCCGAGATCCCGCGCGAGATCGCGCACCATGCGCGGGAACGCCACCACGCCATCCGCAAACGGCCGCATGCGCACCGCCAGCGCCTCCCGATAAAGCCGCTTCGAGAGCTGCGTGGCCGCCCGGTCAAAGCGATCGATTTCCTCCATGCGCTGTTGCAGCAGCTCACGGCTTTCCGTCGCCCGTTCACGCGCTTCCTGCAAGTAACCTTGAACGCGCTCACCCGCATTTTCGCCCAAGCTCTCTCGAAGTCGCTCCAGTGAACGCCCGAGGTCCTGTTGCACGCGTTTCAACCGCAACAGGCTTCGATTGAACGGCTCCAACCGACGCGACTCCACCAAGGATTCGCCCGCCAGACCGAGCAATCGATTCAACTTCTCGGCAGTCACGCGCAACACGCGATCGGCTGGTTCCACCGCCGTGGCCTCCGATTTCGAAACGGTTGCCTGCGTTTCAGCGACCTCGTGCGCGGGAGCTGGCGGTGGCACGGGCAACGCGGCCCCACCGCTGACCGTCGTGTGCGCTCCGCTCTCCAAGGCGCGCACATAGTTCGCGAGCGCCTCCGCATGCTCGGCGGTCCACGTTTCGACCGCCGCCTCTTCGAGTTTTGAAATCTGCGTGAGCCAATCGACGCCCTCGAGCAATGCATTGACCTGCCCGCGCGCAATCTGCCCCGAGCCGCGCTGCGCCGTGACAAAACAATCTTCCATCACGTGCGCGACCTGGACCGCTGGATCGAGACCCACGATACGCGCCGCGCCTTTTAACGAATGCGCCGCACGCATCATCTCCTCGAGAACCTGCGCGCTGGCGGGACCGCGTTCCAGATTGAGCAGATGCCGCGTGAGCAACTCGATCTGTCCTTCGGCTTCCACGCGGAAAAGATCGATCAGTGAAAAATTACTCAGGTCATCACTCATGCGAGGCTCCTTTCCAATGCCGCCCACAGGCTCTCGATCTCAAGCAAGCCCACCGTGCGATCGTTCCACGCAAGCAGGTGCTTCACCAATGCAGGCTGCCCCGGCGCCGCAAGCCGGCGCGCAGCATCGTAATGTAAGACACCAAAGATTTCATCGGCACAAAACACCAACCGACGCGCACCCTGCCCCGCCACCACGAGCCGCCGCGATGCGCTGGCCGGCGAAGTCGCCTCGATTCCCAACACCCGCTCAATCGCGAAGCACGAAAGCAACTCGCCGCGGATATTCACAATCCCCGCCAAGGCCCCGCCTCGGCGATGCGGCAATGAATGAATCGGCCGCAACGGCGCGACTTCGCCCACCCACGCCGCGGGCAGCCCGAGCCATTCGGAGCCGATGCGAAACACCATCGCCGAATCCGTGGTGACTTCGGTTTTCTTGGGTGGCTGCGCCAGATAGTGCGCCCACTCGGCCCGATATCCCGCCGGCGGTTCCCGATCGA
>JBEVND010000162.1:0-7543 GCA_040508285.1 Rariglobus sp.
GTTAAGACCACGGATCAGAGAATAGAGGAATTCCGAAAGGTAGCGCGCGTCAGGCGGGCTCTGGAAAAGGAACAGTCGAGGTAGTCCACAAGCACCCGCCTGTCCGCGACCTTATCTTATGGTTTGCTGACACGCGGTGTTTGCGAGACAGGCGCCGAAAACACCACCAACGCCACGCCCGCGACTACCAGTGCGGCCGCGCCGTAAAACGTGAGCGACGGCGCCTCGCGAAAGAGCACCCAAGCCATCGCGCCAGCGAAGACAAACTGGCCCAAGTTACAGAGACTGACCAACTGTCCGCGCAGGGCCCGCATTGAGAGATTGAGCAGGCTGTGGCCAATGATCGTCGGCACCACCGCGAGACCAACCATGAAGCCCCATTCTCGGGCCGAACCTAGACCAAACGTGTGCGCAAACGGCAGCGCCGCCACGCCGCAGAACACCGCCGCCTGCCAGTAAACCGGCACCACGTAGAGCCACAGTGAAGGCACGTCACGGTTGAGCCGGCCCAGCGCCAGATACCACGCGAACACCAACATCGAGCCAAAACACACCAAGTTGCCCACGAGATCGCCGCCCCCGGCAAACGCGTCGCGCGCACTGAGCAACACCACGCCCGACAACGCCAGCACCGTGCCCACGATCTCCCGGCGATTGATCCGCTCCGCCAGCAGCCAGTGCATAAAAAACGGCAGCGCGACCGGCGCGAGGTTCACGATCAGGCTCGCCTGAGCGGTCAACGTCATGCGCGCCCCGTAAGCCCACGAGATGAAGTGCGCCGAGAGCGCGAGCGCGGGCAACGTCGTGCGCAGCCACCAGCCCGAAGGCAACTTTCCGCGGTGCTTGCGCCATTCCCACCAAAACAGCGGCGTGAGCAGCGTCGCCGCGATCACCAGCCGCACCGCCGACAACACGAACGGATGTGTCGTGCTGGCCTTGATCATCACCGCCGCGGTCGAGCAGGCGAAGACACCCAGAAGAAGCAGGAGAAGTGAACGGCCCATGGAAATCGCCCATCACGTCAACCCGGCGCGCGACTGACAAGATCGCCCTCAGTTACGATTACGTCTCCGGAGAAATGCCAAACGCCTGTGAAACTTTGTCTATCGGGGAAATACCGCTTGATAAAATCGGTGTTGTGCCGCGAAGGTCATGACGTGCTCCGCGCCCTGTCCAATTTTCTGCGTTTTTTGCGCATTCCGACCTTCATTCGAGGTCAGGGATCGCGTCGGAACGCGTGGACGACGCCGGTTCGCAACGGCCAGTTTGCCAGCTTCATGTCGGTGCAAGGTTGCAGCCGCCGCCGCAACCCGGACCGCCACGATCGCCGTCTTCAGTTTCAAAAACTGGCGCGCGTCGCGACCATGATCGGCGCTGGGATCGGCTTTGCCTGGGTCGCGCTGGAAAGCGCGCGGGCGATTTCTTTTTTCTAAAAGAGCGGCCTGCGGATTTGCGCCGGGCACGGGCTTTGGTTTGATGGGCGGATGCGTTCGCTGATCTCTCTCGTCTGCCTTTCGTTATCCTTGATCGTCGCCGGTTGCGGCACCCCGCCCGAAAAGCGCCTCGAATCCCCGTCGATTCAGATCACCAGTCTTCAGCCCGTCGGCGACGGCTATGCCCTGCGGCTTCGTTTTGTGAATCCCAACACCGCGCCGCTCCTGGTGAGCCAATCGACGCACGCCTTGTCCTTGGGCAACACCCACCTTGGCCGCTTTGAGGACAAAGAACCCGTCGGCGTTCCTCCGCTGGCTGGTGCCTCACACGTCGCCGTCATCAAAGGCAAACTCGCCAACGAGATTCGCAACTACCTCGACAAGAGCTCGGGCGAAGTCACCGCCTTGGTCGAAAGCTCGCTCACTATCACCGTTTCGGGCGACGACACGATCACGCTCAAGGCCAACGGCCGCGGTTTGGTGAAGCCCTGAGTCGGCCGCTCGGTGCAGGATTAAGCCCACCTCCCGTCCGCCGTCCGAATCGCCCCCTCGTCGTCAGCCCCGCCGACCGCGAATGCCGAGGTCGATGCGATGCAGTGACCGGTATTTCGCAGGGCCTCACTTCGTGTGGAGCCGCGCCTTGTTCATATCGCCTACGCGCAGGCACAGCGCCTCAGCCCTTGCGACACAACGCCGCGCGCCTGCCACCTGCGCGACAACGCGTAGGTCAATAATGCGGCGGACGCTCCTCGGCCGGATTACGCTCGCCGCCGGACGGAGCCACGTCGGCTCGCTGGCGCAGGCGCGTCAGTTCGGCCTTTAGGCGGTCGAGTTGGCCGGCCATCTCCAACATGGCCTTGTCCTGCTCTGTCACGTGCCGCTGCAACCACGCGAGGCGTTCTTCGAGGCGATCAATTCGTTCGTTCGACACGAGGCTTGGGCGCGGGTGAACTCGCGCGAAGTTTTTCCAATTCCGGCATGACCACGCGCTGATAACAGTCGGGGCACACCGAGTGGCTGAAGTCCGTGCCCGTGCGTTCGTTGATGTAGCTCTCGATCTGCTGCCAGTAGTTTTGGTCGTCGCGGACTTTTTTGCAGTAACCGCAGATCGGGAGGAAGGCCTCCAACTGGCGCACCTCGGTCGCGTAACGAAGGATGCGTTCAGCCACGCGCAACCGCATCCAGATTTCCTGGAGATCGAGCGGCTTGGTCAGAAAATCGTCCACGCCGGCCTCGATCGCCTCACGTTGGTTGTCCACGTCAGCCTCGCGACTGGTGAGCAAGATAAAGTAAGCGTAGTCCGCGTTCACACGATTACGCACCGCACGGCACAGGCCGAGACCGTCGAGTTCGGGCATCATCCAATCGCTCACGATCAGGCGCACCGGCTCTTTTTCCAATACCCGCAACGCCTCGGCGCCATCCTTCGCTTCGACGACCTCATGCCCAAGTCTCAGCAGAGCTTGGTGCAGAACCGCCCGGGCGACGGCATCATCTTCAACGGCGAGAATTTTCACGACTGGATGGGGGATGAGTGAACGGGAGCGTTATGCCCAAATAACTGGACAGATGACAATGCCGGATGCGAGCGATCACACGCCAACGCAATCGGATACCCGTATTCAAGCCCGCAAACCTGCCACAAGTCGACTCGCCATCGCCCGCGTGATCTCTGTCAACAACGCCTGTCGTGACAGAGGTTTCGGGATAATCGCAAATGCCCCCGCGCCACGACCCCGGTGGAACTCCTTCAGGCAAAGCCGCCCCGTCATCAACAACACCGGTATAGGAGCCAACTCGGGATTGCGTTTCAAATCCCCGCACAGGGCGACTCCGTCGTAAACGGGCATCTCAATCTCGATCAACATGAGCTCCGGATGCGACCGTTCGGCCAGTTGCAGACCTAGAAGCCCATTGTCAGCCATCAGCACTTCATGACCCGCCGCAGTCAGCATTATCTGCAGCATCCCAAGAACCCCCGGGTAATCATCCACGATTAAAATGCGGGCCATCAGGAACCTTTCTTTTGAATCTCGGCCTCGTGCGCTTCCAACAGCGACTGAGCCACCTCGCGGCAAGCCGCCCGCGCATCCGCCGATTGCTGCAAAGGCTCAATATTCAGACACACATCCCGAAGCAGCGCCAAGATTCTCGCCCTATGTAAGCACCGCCTAGCAAATTGCGTATTCTGCCGGAGAAAGGCCCTGCGCATCACCATGCTCACAATTTTTGTGAATGCATATTATTTGTCAACACCTACTCCCGTTCGATCCCCAAGCTCCACTCGTTGACAGCGCTGCGCCCGGCCGACTATTTCCCCAGTAATGGATTACACCCAGCTATTCCGTAGTTTGAGGGAAGCCAAAGGCCTCACCATCGAGGAATTGGCGGAGCTGGCCGATTGCCATCGTAACACGATCACCAACGTCGAAGCAGGGCGTCCAGTGAAGTTCAAAACCGTCGCCGAGCTCATGGAGAAGATGGGCTACACAAGCCGTTCACCCGAGCTGGGCAGCGTGGCCCTTCTCTGGCTTGAGTCCGTCAGCGGCATTCCGTTTTCGCAAAGTCGCACCGAGACGGCGGCACTCAAAACCATCTCCCACTACCGCAAATCCCTGCGCGAATCCGCCCGGCAGCTTGAAGCCGAAGTCATCGAGCGTGGCCTGGCGCCCCGCCAGATCGATCTCCTCATCTACGCCGTGCGGCATCCCGAGATTTTTAAAATCATCGAAGACGTCCGCGAGCTCGTGCTCACCTTGGGCGCCGCCACCGATGCTCCCGCGTTAAAAGTCGCGGAAGACAAGAAGTAGGCCGGTCTACGAGACAAGCAGCGCAGGCCTCCAGCCTGCGATCCTCCGCAGCGGCAGGTTGGAGTGCTACGCCACTTTCCTCGTGCAGGGCCGCTCACCCTAACAACGCACGCAATGCGTCCGGTGTTCCCACGGGCGCCTGGCAGGTGAATCGCTCGCAGACAAACGCCCGCGCGCGGCCGTCAGCCGTCGGTTTCATCTCAGTGAGCCACGGCGCGCGCGACGCCAGCCAGCGTCCGGCGTCATCGTCGGCCGGCGTGGCCAACACGGCGCGGTGGGCGCCTGCTTTTTCGTTGAGCACCGCCGCCAGAGCGCAGAAGTCCGCAGCGGATGGATCGCCGGCGAGCACGACTTGGCGCGGCATTTCCAGCGCACGCTCGATCGCGCACAGGAGCTCGGGCAACGCGTGAGGAACCTTGGCCCACTGTGCGCGCAACGCCTCGATCGTCCGCAGCGCGCGCTCGCGAAACGCTTCGTCGTGCAACAGCCCTGACAACCGCAGCAGGTTCGCCGCCGCCACTGAGTTCGGTGAAGGCTCCGCGCCGTCGTAGTCCTCCTTCAAACGCAGCACGATGCTCGCATCATCGGCGCGCGAATTGAAATAACCGCCCTCGGCGGCGTCCCAGAAGAGCGCGTCCATCACCTGCTGCAATCCTTCCGCCCACCGCAGCCAGCGCGCGTCGAACGTCGCCTCATAAAGATCCAGCAAGCCCGCGATCAGATACGCGTAATCTTCCGCAAAACCCTCGTTGGCACCGCGCCCGTCACGGAAATTTCGATACAACACGCCGCGCTTCGCATCGTAGAGTTCGCGCTCGATGAATTCCGCCGCGCGCACGGCCGCTGCGCGATACACCTCACGCTGGTCAGCCAAGCACTCGGCCGTCGAAACCGCCGCCCGGGCGAGGGCGGAGATCATCAGACCGTTCCACGCAGTGATGACTTTGTCGTCCAGATGCGGACGCGGGCGCCGGGCGCGCACTTCGCGCAGCACCTCCAGCGCCGCACCAAGGCGATCAGCCGCCAGCGCGGGCGCGAGGTGGTTGCGCTGAGCCGTCTCGGCAAGCGAGCGGCGCTGCATGAGGATGTTTTTGCCTGTAAATTCGTTCTGCGGGTCGAGCTGCATCGGGACATTGCCCGCTGCTTCGACGCCGAAATGATCACAGAGGAGCGCGGCACTCTTCGCATCGAGGACGGCCTCGATCTCCGCGCGCGTCCACACATAGAACGCGCCTTCGGCATGCGCAGGCTGGCCGTGTGCGAGGAGCGAGTCGGCGTCCTCGGCCGAGTAAAACGCGCCGCCCGGTGCGGCGAGATCGCGCAGCACGTAACTAAAAATATCGCGGGCAATCCACGCGAAGCGTTCGTCGCCCGAGGTCAGGTGCATATCGAGCGCGTTGACCGCGATCTGTGCCTGGTCGTAGAGCATCTTCTCGAAGTGCGGCACGAACCATGCCTCGTCCACGGAGTAGCGATGAAACCCGCCGCCGACATGGTCGTGCAACCCGCCGCCGGCCATACGTTGCAGCGTCGTTCCAACCATTTTTATCGCCTCGCTGCCCGCCTCCGACTCCACGCCTTGGATCACCGCGGCGCGCAGGAGAAAGTGCAGATTCGACGCACGCGGGAATTTCGGCGCGCTGCCGAAACCACCGTAGGACGCATCGAAGCTTTCGTTGAGATACTGATAACATTTCTCGAACGCCTCGCCGCCGGCGTCGTGCAGATCGGGCACACCGCCGGCTTCGGCACGACGGGACGCGTTGTAGTCATTGAGCGAATCGATCACGCGCACCGATTCCGCGACGAGGCGCTCGCGATCATCGCCCCACGCCTTGGCGATCGAGCTGAGCACGGTAGGAAACCCGCTGCGACCATGACGATCCTCGGGCGGGAAATACGTGCCGCCGTAGAACGGTTTCAAATCGGGCGTGAGCCACGCCGACAGCGGCCAGCCTCCGTGGCCGGTCATCGCCTGCACGTAGCTCATGTAAACTTTGTCCACATCGGGACGCTCCTCGCGATCCACGTTTATGGTGAAGAAATGCTGTTTGAGCAGCGCAGCGACTGCGGCGTTTTCAAACGACTCGTGCGCCATCACGTGACACCAGTGGCAGGTCGAATAACCGATGCTCAGGAAGATCGGTTTCTGTTCCGCACGGGCCTGCGCAAATGCCGCCTCGCCCCAAGGTAACCAGTTCACCGGATTGTCGGCGTGTTGAAGCAGGTAAGGCGACTTTTCGCGGGCAAGAGCGTTGGGCATGGAAGCACCACCGTGCGTAAACCTCGCACGGAACGCAAAACGGTAAACGCGCTTCCGCCACGTATCACGCGAGGTTGCGACCGTGGCTCGCCAGCTTCTTTCGCCACCCGCCCAGCCGACATTTTAGACTTCGGCAGGCCGTTGCGCCTCACGCGCACCTCGAACGTGCACGCCGCCGGCGCGCCTGCGCACAACTTTCGCACACAAACACAATCGCTACTAAATCAATCGGCTTGCACCACTCGCCGAAGACCGATTTCTCCTTCTGCAACTCTTATGAAACCACACAAGCTCTTCGCTTGCTTGGTTACCCTTCAGCTCATGTGCGGCTTCACCCTTAAAGCCGCCGCCCCGCAGGACTTCCGCGAATGGACCGACGTCAACGGCCGCACCATGAATGCGCGCCTAATCGCCGCGCCCAACGCCGAATCCGTTAAAATCGAGCGTCAGGACGGCCTGTCGTTCACCGTGCCGCTGACGACGTTTTCCGCTGCCGATCAAAAGTATGTGAAAGCCTGGCGCGCGGAAAACGCGTCGTCGTCGCATGCCGGCAACAAAAAAGGCCCCGCCCACCACCAAGGCCTGCGAGATCCGGACACCGCCACGTGGACGCTCCTCGGTTCGGGCGACCAACCGGCCAGCACCTATAGCAAGACCCGCCTCGACCAAATCATCGAGAGCATCAACCAACGGTTCGCCGTCCGAGAGATCAAAACCGCCAAAGGCTCCCCGCTCCAAGTTCGCACGGAACCGTCGGACTTGGCCTCGCGTATCCAGATCTCCGGCGAGATGCCGCGTATGTCGGTCGCCTCGTTCGTCAAGGAAATCGCCCGCGCCAACGATCTCGGCGTGAAAATCGACGCTTCGGGAATGATCGTGCTGGTGGACAAGGCACCTCCCTCCGAAGCGCAGACGCCCAGTCTCTTTGGCGTTCCCATCAGCCAAAATTGATCGCCCGCGATCGCTAGGCGCGTCGTCCCGCTCGCGCCCGCTGTCCGCAAAAAAGCCGCACCCGTGAAGGTGCGGCTTTTTAATGG
>JBEVND010000164.1:0-7259 GCA_040508285.1 Rariglobus sp.
TCGGGTGCGTTCCGTTCCATCCACGCCCGACTCAGGTCAACCTCCTGCGCCGCGCCACCACCAAACCCACGCTCCCGCGTGAATCGCCAGCGCGAGCACCGTGACGAAGGCAAACGATGGATGTTTCGTTTTATGCCGGAGCCAGAACAACCCCATCAACGATCCGACGAAGCCGCCCGCCAGCGCCCATAAGTGCAACGTGCGTTCACGCACGCGTCGCGCGCCCGGTCGCTTGGAGGCGCGCTTGTCCAGCGCGTAAAGCACGAGCGTGATCAGCGAGAGAACGCCGTAGTAGAGCGCGACACCTTCGGGCAATGACATGCCGCAGTCGTAGCCGCCGGCTGCAAGCAAGCCAGCGCCAATCTTGCAGTCGGCGTCGCGCTCAACTTTTATCGATCCCTCTCAACTTACGCCTCCTATGCCGATCAAAGCCTGGTTTCCTACTTTCATCTACGTCGACAAGCTCCAGCCCAAGGGTCTCGAGCGCCTCAACGACGACATCGCCGACGAATGCCACCAATTGCGCGATTACGATGATGCCGGTCGCACCTGGTCGGAGAAAAACTATCCGGGCGGCTACACGAGCTATGCCTCGATGAATCAGCTGCACCAGTTCTCCAGCTCGTTCGGTTCGCTGGAAAAGAAGATCAACAAGCACGTGCGCGACTACGCCAAGGCCCTCGACATGGATCTGCGCGGACGTTCCTTCCGCATGACCGATTGCTGGGTCAACATCATGCCGCCCACCGCCGCCCATTCGCTGCACTTGCATCCGAATTCCTTCATCAGCGGCACCTATTACGTGCGCACACCCAAGGGTTGCTCAGGCCTCAAATTTGAAGACCCGCGCCTTAGCAAGTTCATGGCTGCGCCTCCCAAGCTGCCGAACGTCCGCGACGAAAATCGCTCCTACACCACGTATCCCGCCGAGGCCGGTAACGTGATTCTGTTCGAGAGCTGGCTCCGCCACGAAGTCGCCGCCAACCGCGTCGACGACGAACGCATCAGCATCAGCTTCAACTACGCTTGGGCGTAACCCGGCAGCCGTCACCATGATCGTGATCCGACGCATGGTTGACCGGCACCGCGCCTACACCGCGATCTTCCTGCCCGGCGAACCCGCGCAGGTTTTTCCGACGACCGATTTCGAGCACGGGCGTATCCTGCAAATCTACAAACAGGACAAAGCCTACGAGGGCATCGTGAATGATTTCACCGACGACGCCTCCTGCCCGTCGCCGGCCACGAAGGTCACGCCCCCTGCTGCCGAGACGCCGTCAGCGAACCCGCGCAAGAAACGTCAGGCCCGTTCCCAGCATCGCAAAACTCGGCAGTAGCGCCGCCCACAACGGCGGAATGATATCACGCGCTCCGAGCGTGGAGCAGGTTTTCAAGAGGATAAAGTAGACGACAAACAGGCCCAGCGACTTCGAGACACCGACCACGGGATTCACGCGCACGCCGCTCACCGCGAACGGAATTGCCAGCGCGATGATAATCAGCGGCGAAAGCGTCTCGGCCAGCACGCCGTAATACCTCACCTGATAGGTGGTGATCTTGGGGTTATCCTCTTCCGAGAAGTGTCCGATGATCCGCTCCAGCTCCGTGAATGAGAGATCCTGCGGACGCGCGTCGAAGATCAGCATCAGCGCCGGGTCTTCTTTGAAGTCGGTCCGCACAATCTCGGAAAACTGCGACGTCCCTTCGACCTCGCCGCCCTCGACATTAAGTTTGATTTCCCGTCCGTCACGAAACACCCAGCCTCCACGTTTCGGGTCGAGCCACGCTTCGCGCGCCAGCAAGCGCGAGGTTTCGCGACGCTGCGCATCCATTTCCACCACAGTCACGCCATAGCCGCGCCGCGTGTATTGGCTGTAGCGGTTAAAAAACCACATGCGTTCGTCCTGCCGGTTGTCGAACGCCACGCTTGGCGTCATGCCCACGCGATCCACCGAACGATCCTTGGCTTCGTTACGGAACTCCAGGTTTTCACCGATGATCCGCGACTCCTCGATGGACCACGGAATCACCGTCGCGTTGAAATACCACATAACGCCACAGAGCAGAAGGCCCATTGCCCAGATGCTGCGAGTGATTCGAAACAACCCCACACCCGCCGCACGCAGCGCCGTGATTTCGTTGTTCCGGTGCATCAAGCCCAACGTGTAAAGCAGCGACACCAGCAACGACAGCGGCAGCACCACCGAGAGGTAGCTCGGCAGCTTGATCATAAAATAGACCGTAAAATCCTTGAACTGCGCGCCTTTGCCCAGCAGGTCGCGGAAGTCATCATACATTGCCTGCATGAGCAACAGGCCGAGGGTCGCGCCCAGGACAAGGCCGAGCATTTTGAGCCACTCGCGCAAAAGATATCGATCAATGAGATTCAACGCCTGCGGTTAAAGAACGTTGCACCCCGAAATGCAAAGCGGGAAACAAATCTGCGTTTAAGGAACAAACCTTGCTCCGCTCCTCACTTTATTCACCGCGTCCCGAGCCCATCTTTAATCACTCGCTCCATGTTCTCCCTCTCCCGAACGCTTGCCCTCCTGACCGTCCCTTGCGCCGCCCTTTTGCTTTTCACGGGTTGCGGCCCCAAAAATGGCGCCGGCACCGATACCATTAAAATCGGTAACTACGCCGCTATCACCGGCAAAGACGGCACCTTCGGCGATTCATCCACCAAAGCCACTCGCCTCGCCATCGACGAAATCAACGCCTCCGGCGGCGTCCTCGGGAAACAAATCCAACTCATCGTCGAGGACACTCAGTCAAAACCTGGCGAAGCCGCCACCGTCGTTAAGAAGCTCATCACCCGCGACAAAGTCGTCGCCTTGATCGGCGAAGTCACCTCCAGCCGCTCGCTCGAGGGAGCCGGCGTCGCGCAGGCCTTCAAGATCCCCATGCTTTCTCCGTCGGCGACCAATCCCTCGGTCACCGCCACCGGCGATCACGTTTTCCGCGCCTGCTTCATCGATCCGTTTCAAGGCACCGTCCTCTCCACGTTTGCCCGTGACAACCTGAAGGCCAAACGCGCCGCCGTTCTTACCTCCATCTCGTCCGCTTACAGCACCGGCCTCGGCGAAGTTTTCCGTAAACAATTCCCGTCGTCCGGCGGCGAACTCGTCTCCGACCAGAAATACGCCGAGGGCGACAAGGACTTCAAAGCCCAGCTCACCGCCATCAAAGCCGCGAATCCCGACGTGCTGTTTGTCCCCGGTTACTACACCGAGGTCGCCCTCATCGCCAAACAAGCCCGCGAACTCGGCCTCACCATTCCATTGATCGGCGGCGATGGCTGGGAAGCCCCCGAGCTCCTGCAGATCGCCGGCACCGCCATCGAAGGTTGCTTCTACTCCACGCACTACTCCGCCGAATCGCCCGACCCCAAGGTCCAGTCATTCGTCCAAAAATATCGCGAGCGTTTCGACGGCCGCACGCCCGACGGCATGGCCGCCCTCGGCTATGACTCCGCCTATATTCTGGTCGACGCCATCCGCCGCGCCGGCTCCACCGAGCCCGCCAAAGTCCGCGAGGCCCTCGCCGCCACCAAGGATTTCATCGGCGTCACCGGCCACATCGACATGGATGCCGACCGCAACGCCAGCAAACCCGCCGCCATCCTCACGATCCGCGACGGGAAATTCGTTTACGTAGAAACCGTCTCCCCCTGAGGTCCTTTTCTTGCTCGTTTCCCGAACGTTCTGTCGTTTCTTCGACTCAACGACGCTAAACCTCTCGTGACCGAATTCCTCCAGCAACTCATCAACGGCCTCTCCCTCGGGGCGATTTACGCGCTGCTGGCGCTCGGTTACACGATGGTTTACGGCGTGCTGCGGTTTATCAACTTCGCACACGCCGACGTGTTTATGGTCGGCTCCTTCGCCGGTTACTTCGCCGCCCGCCACGTGCCCGCCGGCACCCTCTGGGGCGGCATGGTTGTCCTGATCGCCGCCATGACGGTCTGCGCCATCCTAGGCGTGTTAATCGAGCGCTTTGCCTACCGCCCGCTGCGCAACGCCCCCAAGCTCAACATCCTGATCACTGCCATCGGCATGTCGTTGCTTCTCGAATACGGCGTGCAGCTCGTGTTCGGCTCCACGCCGCGCAACTTCCCCGCGGTTTTCCCCGTCACCCAGTTCAAGCTCGGTGCCCTCACCGTCTCCAGCAATCAGGTCATCGTGATCGCGGTCGCCTCGGTTCTCTTGATCGCGCTGCAATGGATCGTTTTTCGCACGCGTCTCGGAGCCGCCATGCGAGCCGTGTCGCTCAACCCGCGCGCCGCCCAGCTGGTGGGCATTAACCTCAACACCGTCGTCGCGTTCACCTTCGCGCTCGGCTCCGCGCTCGCGGGCGCCGGCGGCGTGCTCTACGCGCTCAACTACCCGTCCATCGATCCGTTCATGGGTGTCATGCCCGGCCTCAAGGCATTCGTCGCCGCCATCCTGGGCGGCATCGGCAGTCTCCCCGGCGCGGCCCTGGGCGCGCTCATCCTTGGCGGGGCCGAAACCATCGTCGGCGGCAGCGATTACTCCACCTACAAGGACGCCATCGCCTTCGCCATTCTCATCGTGATCATGCTGCTGCGCCCCGCCGGTTTGCTCGGGCGTTTTACCGTCGAAAAAGTCTGAGCCGCACCATGCCTCGCCAGCACTTAGCCCTGACCGCCACCCTCGCCGCCGCCATCGTGATCACGGCGTTCAGCGGTGCGCTGAATGCCTACTATCTCGACGTCGCGATGAACGTCGGCATCGCAATCATCCTCGCCGTCTCGCTCAACCTCGTGAACGGCCACACTGGCCAGTTCTCGCTTGGTCACGCCGGTTTCATGGCTGTCGGCGCATTTCTATCGTCCGCCTGCACACTCCGTTTCGGTCCGCAGCTCCTCGGCCCCGATGCCTCGCCCTTCGCACAACATGCCTTGTTTTTCGGCGCGCTCCTCGTAGGCGGCCTCGTCGCGGCGGTCGCCGGTTTTTTAATCGGTCTGCCGTCGCTGCGACTCAAGGGCGATTACCTCGCGCTCATCACCCTCGGTTTCGCCGAGATCATTCGCGTGCTTTTTCAAAACACGCCCGCCCTCGGTGGTGCCATCGGCCTCAACGGCATGCCGCCACTCACCTCCATCGCGTGGACTTTCGGCTGGGTCGCCGTGACGGTTTTCACCGTCAGCTGCCTGATCAACTCGACCTACGGACGCGGCTTCCTCGCCGTCCGCGACAACGAGATCGCCGCCTCCGCCGCCGGCATCAACCCAACGCGCTACAAGGTCGTCGCCTTCACCCTCGGCGCATTCTTCGCAGGCATCGCCGGCGGACTCTTTGCCCATCTCAAACTCGCCATCGATCCGCGGGGTTTCGATTTCTTCCGCTCGGTTGAGATCGTCGTCATGGTCATCCTCGGCGGGATGGGCAACACCCTCGGCGTGATCCTCGCCGCGACGTTGCTCACACTTCTCCCTGAAGTCCTGCGCCCCGTCGCCGAATACCGCATGGTGATCTACGCTGCACTGCTCGTCGGCCTCATGCTCGCCCGCCCTCAAGGCCTCTTCAACGTCCGCCTCGGCCGCGCCCGCCTCTGATGTCCGCCCCGCTCCTTAAACTCGACCAGGCCACCATCCGCTTCGGCGGGCTCACCGCTGTCAACCTCGTCGACCTGTCGATTCCGCGCGGGCAACTTCACGGACTCATCGGGCCCAACGGCGCGGGCAAAACCACGCTCTTTAATCTCATCACCGGCGTCTATCCCGCGTCGTCCGGCTCCATCTGTTTCGACGGAAAAGATCTTGCCGGCCTGCGCCCCGACCAGATCACCGCGCTCGGCATCGCGCGCACGTTTCAAAACATCCGGCTCTTCGCCGGCCTGAGCGTCTTCGACAACGTCCGCGTCGCCTGCAACCTGCACCGCGCCACGTCACCGTTGCAGGCACTCATCCGCGGACGCGCCTTCCGTGCCGACGAAGCCGCCATCGCCGACCGCGTGAACGAGTTGCTCACGCTGTTCAACCTAGCCCGCTTTCGCGACGTCCCCGCCGCCTCGCTTCCCTACGGTGAACAGCGCCGTCTCGAAATCGTCCGCGCCCTCGCCACGCAGCCGCGCCTGCTGCTCCTCGACGAACCCGCCGCCGGCATGAACCCATCGGAGAAGGTCGACCTCATTCGCCTCATTCGCGAGATCCACCAGCGCTTCAACCTTACCATCCTTCTCGTCGAACATTCGATGCGCGTGGTGATGACCGTCTGCGAACGCATCACCGTTCTCGACTACGGCATGAAGATCGCCGAAGGCACTCCCGCCGAAGTTCAGAAAGACCCGAAGGTCATCGAGGCCTATCTCGGCGAAGAAAATGCCGCGGCCAAAATCGAAGGCTGACGCCCCGCCGCCCACCATGCTTTCCGTCTCCGACCTCTCCGTTTCTTACGGTGCCATCAAGGCCGTCAACGGCATCTCGTTCGAGATTCCGCAAGGCGCGATCGTCACCCTCATCGGTGGCAACGGCGCTGGCAAAACCACCACGCTCCAGACCATCTCCGGCCTCGTTCGCCCCGCGTTTGGCACCATCCTCTTTAACGGAGCCGATATCACGCGCCTCGCTCCTCACGAGATCGTCGCCCGCGGTCTTTGCCACGTGCCCGAAGGCCGTCTCGTGTTTTCCAATCTGAGCGTGGCCGAGAACCTTTCGCTCGGCGCTTATCTTCAAAAAGACCGCGACGTGATCGAGCGCACGCGCGACTACGTTTTCAGCATTTTCCCGCGCCTCAAAGAGCGGCTCAAACAAACCGCCGGCACGCTCTCCGGCGGCGAACAACAGATGCTCGCCATCGGTCGCGCGCTCATGAGCCAGCCCAAGTTTCTGATGCTCGACGAGCCCTCGCTTGGAATCGCGCCGCGACTGGTGACGACGATTTTCGAAAAGATCGTGGAGATTAACCGCGAGCAGAACCTCACCATCTTACTGGTTGAACAAAACGCGCACCTCGCCCTCGAGATTTCCTCGCACGCCTACGTTTTGGAAACCGGTCAAATCGCCGTCGCCGGCCCGAGCCGCGAACTCCGCAACGACCCGCGCCTCAAGGCCGCTTACCTTGGCGGTTAAAGGAGCACAGGCAGAAAGCCTGCGCACGTTTTCGATGGTAGCACTGGACGCGGACGCAAAGCCAGTCGTGTTAACGCAGTAGGACGTCCGCTCCGCTTACTTCACCGACGCTTCCGTGGCCCCTTCGATGTTCAATGCCGCCGAGTCTGCTGGTGACGCCGGATTC
>JBEVND010000189.1:0-6683 GCA_040508285.1 Rariglobus sp.
GTGGTGCCAAAACCAGAACCCGCAAATGCAGTGATGTTGGAACCAACGGCAACAAAGGCATCGTCGGTGCGGGTAAAGACAAAGTCACCCTTCAGCGTGGCAAACCCGGAAAGCTGGATGGATACGTTTTGCGCGATGACTTGAGCGAACGCGATACCGCCTTCGGAGATCTCATCAGCGCCAAAATTCAAGGTGACGGTCTGGCCGTTGAGTTCAAAAGACTCAGTGAATGCTTCGCTGGATTCGTTGAGGCGCAGCGTCAGCACTGCATCAAGATCAAAACCCGAAACGCCGACCGCACGAATACGTCCGGTCACCTGCCCCATTTCGAGGTTACCACCGAGGCGACGGAAAACAGCGGTGCCATCGGTCACTTCAAGGCCGACGCGGCGACCCGCAGTATTGTCACCCACGAAAACAGTCACGTTGTTACCAACGATGACCTGAGTGGACACGCCACCGATCAAAACGGTTTTAAAGCTGAAGTCGCCGGTGATCACCGCACCAGGGATGACGATCGCGAGATTATTAAAAGCGACTCGTGTGTAGGTTCCGGCGTCGAGAGTGATAGAGCCAAAGGAACCCGCTACATCAACCGCAGCGTCGGTGCGATTGATTTCCAGAGTGACGTCGGACTGGGCAGAGAACTCACCGAAACCGCTCGAAGCTTTAAAGGCGAGCGACCCGGCAGCACCGGCGGAGTTAAGAAGTAGGAAGCCGTGGGCGTTCTGAATCGCGATCGTCGCCCCGTCAGTTCCGGTTCCATTAAAGGATGCCGACGTCTCACGAAGCTGGACCAAAGTGATCTTCTCAGCATTCGTGCGAACGGTTTGCTCAAAAGCAACGCGCCCGGTCAAAGCCAGACCGCCGACAGTGAGGGTGAAAGAGTCCGCAACCAAACGAACAAAGTCGCCAGCTGGCAGATCGAGCGTGACCGTATCACCACCAACGGTGACGGACTCGCTAACGGGGTTGTCACGAAGGTTGACCTCGAAACGGAAGAGCGAGGGAGACATCGCGACACCACTGACTCCAGCGAGGCTTGCAATAACGGTGAAGCTGGCGGCTGCACCGTCGTCGGTAACGATGAAGGCACCGCTGCCACCACTTACGCTGACGAAGCTGGTAACGCCGTCTCCAAACGAAAAAGCGAGGTCAGAGACAGCGACCACAACCGCAGATTCACCGGAAGAAGAGGTCGTGCTGCTGAAGGTGAAGCTGCCAAAGAGTGTCACCAACTCACCCAACGTGACGGCAACACCGGTGGCCGAGAGAGCAACAAACGGGTTTGCCGTAGTGCCGAGGACGGCGGAGAGAGTGCGATCCACCGTTCCGACGCTGAGCGACTCAGGAGCGGCAGAGAAATCAAAACCCGTGTTATTATAAGTGAATGAAACCGCCGTGGCCGTAGCCGAACCAAAGCCGGCTCCGGCAAGAACGAGGCTGGTTGCAGAAACCGAGGTCGCGAACGTCCCGTCCGCTTTTACCTTAAGAGCGAGGGAACCACCGGTAAAGCCGGCGTCGAAGGTGCCGACCGACAGGGAGGCAGCAACCCCACTACCAACCACAAGGAGATCGCCTCCGGAAGAACGATGGAAACCGAAATCACCGGAAAGGGCCACATCCCCGATAGCAAGATCGGCGTCCGACGCCGAGAAATGGAAAGCCCCCTGACCGATGTTTTCCGAGGTAAAGGAAACCGTTGCTCCAGAGCCTGAGAACGCGAGTGCCGAACCGATGCTCAGCGAGAAGGTGTCCAAGGTCAGATCAAAGGCCTTGGCAGTAAAATCGTAGCTTCCAACAACCGCGAACGTGTCGGCATCAATTCCATCAGTAATAGAAGCACTGAACGAACCAACTGCTAACGAAGCGCTATCAGCTGCAACGGTGAGTTTGCCGGAGAAACCCGCATCCGTGCTAAAATGGGCTGAACTGCCACCGGAACCGGTTACGCTGATAACTGGAGCTACCAACGAAAGCGCGCCATCAATACTGATGGTGGGCAGTGTTAACGAAAAGGTCGGAATATCAAAGCCTCCGGACGCAGCGGTCGGATCAACACTCGAGAGATAATCAGAAATCTCGGTGAGGGCCGTGCTAAAGGCCGCAAACGCGGATTCGAAAGAACCAACTTTGGTCAGAAGAAACGTGTAAGCATGCCCAAGAAGCGCGGATGCCTGACCAGCCACATCAAGCGATTCAATATCGTTAACCAAGCTATCGACATCAGTTAGGCCGAAGGACGCAAGAATTCCCGAAACCGAAGGCACTGCCGCTGCAGAAAAAGACATGAGCGGTAACTCACCGCTGCTATCTTCCAAGTAGGTTTCAAAGAGACTATCCTCATTTCCGGACAGCCCGGCTCCATCATCATGAAGCTGTTCGGCCAGGATCACCGGCGCAGTCCCCGAGGAATAAGCTGCCGGTTGGATTTCATCCACGGGAGTCGCCGACAGCAGGATGCGCGATTCCAGCGCCTCGAGAGCGAAGGATGCGGCAGTCACCGAAAATGCTGGACGACGTTGATTCAAGAAGACTTAGGGAGAATCTAATCCACCTCTGCGGGGGGAAACTCGTAGTGAGATATCGGGAAACATACCGTGTTTAGCGTAAGGTTAGATTCGTAAGTAAAAGGCGTGTAAACCTCAAAATCATAAACCGACCTACTGTTGCTCAGTGATTTTGCTCTTCAGCGAGATACGTGGTGAAATTTGTTTTATTCACTCACGCGCAGACGGACGAATTGCTTGGGCGAGGACGACAAGGGCGCGAGCACCCGCTCGCGAACGAGCTCGATCCGCGCATCGAGCGGCTGAACGGCAACGGTTTCGGTATGCCCGGAGCCGCTCGACCACATTGTGAGCGAGGTCGATACTTGAACGCTGAAAACTCCTGCCGCGAGGCCGCGCCGGCGCTCGTAAGTGAAGACCAAATGCCCTGCTTCCGTGGCTACTTCGGCGGCAGCACCCTCGTTGGCCTTGGGGTTTCGATCCTGATAATACTCCATCAAGTTAGGAACCCCGTCGCCATCGGGATCGGCCGCGGGACCGGAAATCAATAGGTCGGAGCGTTCACTAGGTATAAAATGACCGGCCAGCCAGCTTGTCCAAGTCGGCGGCGCCACCGTGATGGTGATCGTGCCGCTAACCGTGGCGAGTTCGTTGGTGACCGACGCGTTTACTAGATAGACACCCGAGTGCAAGGGAGTCCCAGAAAGCACGCCCGTCGCGGCATTCATTGTCATCCCCAAAGGCAAGCCTGTGGCAGAAAACGCGGTCGGGGATCCGGTTGCCGTAAGGCTATAACCAGAAAACGCCTGCGTCTCTACTGCAGTAATCGTAAGTGCGCTGGTAATGACAGGCACGCTTGGCGGCGCCAGCAAACGCCGAACAAGTGAATTACCTGAGTCTGCCACATAGAAGAAAGCGCCATCATTACTTAGAGTGAGTGCCGAAGGTTCATTGAAACGGGCATCTGCGCCATAGCCCGAAGCCAATCCGGGAGAGCCGCCCAAGCCAGCGACAGTAAACACTTCGCCTTGGGGCGAAACCCGTCGAATCGCGTGATTATTCGCGTCAGCCACATAGAGGTAACCATCGGAGGCCAACGCGATACCCCGGGGAATGGAAAAGCGTGAGGTCACCGCGGGCCCGTCCGAGAATCCATCCGAACTGCCAACGGTCAAAGTGAGGCTGTAGGCACCGTTTTGCTGCGGCTCAAAACGCAAAATCCTATCCGCATCTTGGTCACTCACATAAATCACACCTGCAGCGCTGACCGCCAGTCCGGCGGGCTGACTAAGGGACCCAAGGGGAAGCACATTCGTCATCGCACGCGTGCCCAAGGTGATTCGGCGGACAAAACCATACCCAGAGTCGGCCACCAAAAGGGTCCCATCCGGGGCAAACGCCAAACCCAACGGATAATAGAATCGAGCGTCTTCGCCTGCTCCAAGGTCAGTGCCAAAATTATCAGGCCCTCCCCCACCCGCGAGTAAACTCACGACGCCACCAGGGGTAATTTTTCGGATGCTGTGATTATTGGTGTCGGAGACATAAACATTGGCTTGGGCATCCACCGCCACGGCCGAAGGCGAATCGAACCGTGCATTACCACCCGTTCCGTTTTGATAGTCCGGCTGATCCAACGCACCTGCGAAGATGACGGGGTCCGCCGAACCCACCTTTTTCCAAATCACGTGCCGTGTCGCGTCTGCTAGGTAGAGCGTGCCGTCGGGTGCGATCGCGATGCCTGAAATCGTGCGCCCCTGAACCACCGCACTCGTGTCCACCCGCCAGGCCAACGGCGCCGTGATTTCAAACACGCCGTTCGCTGATCCTTGGAAGTTAACGTCGTTGATCGTCGCGACCACATTGTAAGTTCCGAGCGCCGTCGGCGGAGTTGGGCTGCCGTTAAACGTGAACGTTACTGCCAACGACCCGGGCGTTGTTTGCACGGTCGGTGTCTTGGCACTTCCATCATAAGGCACGGACAAACCACCTAGCACGATTGAAGCCGTGCCCTTGGCCACGGTGACCGTGAGCGTCGCGGTGGCGTCGCCGCCGAGACCGACGGCCTTAATCGTCACCGCATACGCGCCTGCTTGCAAAGGAGCTCCCGAAATGACTCCGCTGCCTTCGTTAATCGACAAGCCGGGAGGAAGCCCGCTCGCTGCATAACTAACTACAAACGGAGATGCCTGAATCGAATAACTCGTGGGCAAACCTACCGCAGCAGAGTGCGCCAGCGAACTGGTAATCGTCGGAGGCGCAACGGGAACCGCCCGGCGGATGGTGTTATTACCCGTGTCTGCGACGTAGATTTTGGTAGCCGATAGGGCTAGAACGCCCGACGGATTGCGGAAGCGCGCCGCGTTGGCGACGCCATCGGCTGCGCCCAAGGAATTATCCGTGCCGGCGAGCGTCTGAACAACCCCGGCAGCGCCATCGCCGTTGATGGTAATACGACGGATCAAGTGATTGCCGTAGTCGGCGACATAGAGATACCCGGCACTGTCGAGCGTCACATCGAACGGGTTGAAGAATTTCGAAGTTAAACCAGTCGACCCGTCCAGATAGCCTTGGGAATTAAGCGTGCCCGCAAAAATAGTAGCCACACCTGCCGGCGTGATTTTACGGATCACCTGACTACCCGAATCCGCAACGAAGACGTTGTTACTGGCGTCGATCGCGAGGCCGGTGGGAAAGCTCAGTTCAAGTCCCGGTGCGAACGTGGTGACGACGCCGGCCGGCGTGATTTTACGGATGAGATTATTGAAAAAGTCCGCGACGAAAACGTTGCCGGAACTGTCCAGTGCCAAGCCTTGTGGCTCGTTGACACGAGCGGCTTCCCCTGCCCCATTAGCGGAACCAGCATGCTCTGCGCCTCCGGCCAAGGTGCTGACCGTGCCCACTCCTCCGCTCACCACGATTTTTCGGATGAGATGATTCCGCTGCTCGGCGACATAAAGCACCGAACCGTCGCTACTGGCCGCGATCCCGGAAGGCTCGTTAAAACGGGCGTCGCTTCCCGTTCCATTTGTCGAACCGCTTTCACCAGCACTTCCGGCCAAGGTGGTAACAACGCCCGCGGGAGTGATTTTGCGAATGAGATGATTAGCCCGATCCGCGACATAGATGTTACCCGCCGAATCCTTGGCGAGCGCACGCGGTCCACGAAACCGGGACACATCTCCGAGGCCATCGACGGCTCCGGCACTGCCGGTGATGGGACCGGCAAGGTTAGAAACCGTCGCGGTCGAAACCTCCAACCACCGGATACGTGAGTTAATGCTATCCGCCACGATTACGCGCGAAGTCGGAGCATGATAAACAAGACCGGTAGGCACAAGAAACCGTGCCGCAGTGCCCACGCCGTCAGTGCCACCGATCGTCCCACTCCCTGCCAATGTGGACACGACGCCACCGGTAGTTATTTTACGGATACGATTCCCCTCCGCCTCCGACACGTAGAGATTTCCAGCAGGATCAAATGCGAGGCCTCTGGGGGAGTTGAATCTCGCGTCCGTTCCCGCGCCATCCACATCGCCCGGCACACCGGATGAGCCGGCGAACAACGCTACGACACCGTTGGACACCGTGATCCGGCTGATGGTATGGCGGATATTGTCAGCGACGTAGAGCTGTGATCCGTCGGGCGAAAGCGCCAGAGCGATCGGCTCACCGAATCCCGTTGCCAATGTGGTGACCACGGCTCCGGACGCGATTTTACGAATCACCTTGTTGCCGGTATCAGCGATGTAAAGCACCCCGCCGTTCGCCGCGTCGTAGGCCAGACCGGTGGGCAAGTTAAAGCTCGCCGCGGTGCCGGTGCCGTTGGTCAAAGAGGTCTGTCCGACCGAACCAGCCAACGTGGTCACGTCACCTGCGGGAGTGATTTGACGAATCAGATTGCTCGCGGTGTCGGCGATAAAAAGCGTGCCGTCCGCTTTGGCGGCGATGCCGTAAGGTCGGTTGAAGCGGGCCATCGTGCCGGGGCCGTTGTTGACGCCGTCTACGCCCGCGACGCCCGCCCAAGTCGTCACCACGCCCGAGGACGTGATCCGACGAACCGTGGAGTTGTCGGTATCGGCAACGTAGATGACACCGGCCCCGTCCACGGCCAAGCCATTAGGCGTGTTGAACATCGCGGCCTCACCCGTGCCGTTTTTGCTCCCGCGCCCC
>JBEVND010000229.1:0-3621 GCA_040508285.1 Rariglobus sp.
CAGGTTCGCGCCCGGCGTGCCGATAGAAGACGCAGCCCTACCTGCCATGCCCGCCCTCCCTCGTCTCAGTCTCTGCATGATCGTGCGCAACGAAGCCGCCAACCTCCCGGCGTGCCTCGATTCGGTGCGCGGACTCGCCGACGATCTCGTGATCGTGGACACCGGCTCGACCGACGCCACGCGCGACATTGCCCGCGCCCGCGGTGCCCGTGTCGTCAAAACAACGTGGACCGGTGACTTCGGCGCCGCCCGCAACCTCGCGCTCGCGGAGGCGCGCGGCGAATGGATTCTCGTCCTTGATGCCGACGAAACACTGCCGCCCGCCAGCCGCATCCGTCTCCACGAACTGATCGCCGGCCCCGCGCGCCACGCCTACAATCTCGTCCAGAAAAACCTGCTCTCGGGCACCGGCGGACACGTCTCGGTGCACATCGTGCGGTTATTTCCCAACGACCCGCGCATCCGCTTTGAGCGTCCCATCCACGAGCAGGTCAACACCAGCCTCGAGCGCGCCGGTATTCCCATCGTCGATACCGACATCCCGTTTGAACACACCGGCTACGCCTCGGCCGAAGTGCTCGCCGGCAAGACCCAACGCAACCGGAGCATCATCGAGAAAGCGCTCGCCACCGAGCCGGACGGCGATCCCAACCTGCGCTACTTCTACGCCTCCACGTTTTTCGACACGAAGCAGTTCGCGCAGGCCGCCCGCGAATACGAAGAGTGCGCGCGCCGATCCGCCGCCACGCGCAAACGCCTCGAGCGCGCCGCCACGCTCAAGGCCGCGCAGGCCTGGTTCCTCGCTGGAGACGCCGAACGTGCGCGCGCGTTGTTACCCGCGACGATCGAGCCCGGGGGTCACCCGCTCGCTGCGCATCTACGTGCCGAACTCGCGGTCGGCTCGGGCGCGCCGCTCGACGCCGTGAAGTGGCAGGAGTCGGTGCTCGCCGCGCCGGACGTCGCTTATCTCCCGCCGGAATCCCTCACGCCGCTGAAGTTCAAGGCCGTGCTCTTCCTTGCCAACCACTGGGCGGAAAAAGGTCGCAAGGATATCGGCGTAAAACTCCTGCGGATCGCGCAGGATATTTCCCTCGGAAAACGTGACGGTGCCAGTGCCGTCCTCGCGGCCAACTACCGCGAAGCCTTGGCTTGATTAAAGCTAACCTAAGGGCCGGCCGTGACTGCCGGGCGCCGTATAGGGACGAGTGATTTCCCTCCGGTGCAGCAGCGCTTGCGGTCCCGCCCGGCCTGAGCCTTGCGCCTAAAGGGGAGGGCAGTTCGGGCGACCGACTTAGGCCTCCGGTTTGTAAGCTTCGATGTCGAGGTGCCATGGCTGATTCGGCAGCCGCGCGTAGCGCACAAAGCCGGCGGCCGCGAGCAACTCGCCCATGATCTCCTCGGTGTAGCCACACTTGTGAACGTCCCAGAGTTTTTCGTCAGCCTCGCGCTGCCAGCCGTAAAAACCCGCGAGCGCGTGCTGGCGCTGTGTCCAGGCCGGATTCGCCGGCGAGGGACCGTTGAAATTCGGATCGAGAAACTGCGCGATGTGAAACGCCAGGTCTGGCACGAGGATGTGCACGCGACCGCCCGGCTTGAGCAGGCGGAACCACGAGGCGAAGGTGTGTTTGACTTGTGGATACGTCACATGCTCCAGCGTGTGACGGCTGTAGAATGCCGAGACGCTGCCGGGTTTCAGATGCGCATCGATGCCCCACGCGGTTGAAAGAATTCCGATCCCCGGCAACGCGCGGATATCAACGCCCACGTGGCCCGGGTGCGGTCCCGCTTCGCCACAACCCACGTCGAGACGCAGTTCAGGCATGTTGACAAGGGCTTCGTCGATGATGCCGGGAGTGAACGCATCGCAACCGCCGGGCGCGGGCGTTACGCCGCGGGTTTTCATGAAGAGCTGGATGAAGAAGTGCGCGTCTTTGCAGTCGGCGACGGGCGCCATGTCGAGCGACTCGTCGATGCCGATCACGCGGCCGCGATCGAGACGATAAACCTTTTGGCCAAATTGTCCGACGTAACCGACATCGCCTTGGCGGCGGGCAAGGTTGACCAGCTCCTGTTCGCGGAAATGGCGCACGTGATGGCGAAACCACTGCGCGTTGAGCGCGAGCGGCATGGTGGCTTCGTTGGGCGTGGAAACAAAAAGCACGCCGCCGGGTTTCAGCGAACGCGCCAGTGCGGAGAAAAGCGCGTCGGGATCGGCCACGTGCTCGATCGATTCGAAGCAGGTGATGAAGTCGTATTCGCCGGCGGGCAGATCAAAAGGAAAACATTTCGCGGTGAAGATCGTGCGCGAGGTGGAGAAGTGTTCGTTCGCCACCGCGATGGCGTCGGCTGAGCCGTCGATGCCGAGCACGTGTGCGTTCAGTTCGGTCGAGGCCAGCCAGGCGCCGTAGCCGTTGCCGCAGAAGAGATCGAGGCCGCGCAAGGGCGCGGATGCCTTTGCGAAGTGGTTCTTCAGGATGTGCGTGGCGAGCAGGTAGCGATTGGAGTGGTCGCGGCGGATCTGGTCAAACGTCGTCGCGGTTTGGCGCTCTCCGGAGTCGTAGGAAAAGTCCTTCGAGTCGGGCGCGATATTGCGGGGCGGCAGGGCGGGGGCCGTGGTCATGAATTAACGAGAAGTTCGGTTTTTGTGTCGGACTGCGTGAGGGCAGCTCGCGGTGTATCCACGCGGGCAAAGGCGGGGCGGGCCGCGAGCAGCCGGACGATGCTCTCCGCTGTCTTGGGCAGGCAGTAGAGTTCCGTGTAGATGTGAAAAAACGCACGCGCGTCGGGACCCTCGTTATGGCGAATTCCTTCACCGAGCACGCGATCGAGGATGAAGCGCAGCATCGCGGGATCAGTTGCTTCGTGAGTGAAGCCGAGAGCGCCATAAAACGCGTCGCCGCAGAGAATGACCTCGCGTCCAAACAAGGCGGCTTCGAGGCCGGCCTGGGAGTTAATGGTCACGCACACATCGGCGCGTCGGATCAGGTCGTAAGTGTCGTAGCGGTTGTCGGCGTCGAGCACGAGGCGGTCACCCAGGCGGGCGCGCGCGGCTTGAAAGCCGGCGTGGGCGGCGAGCGCCTCGGCCGTGAGGCCGCGCACGGTGGTCATCTCGTCCTGGAACGCCGGGTTTTCCTTCGGGTGAAGTTTGACGATGAGCCGCCATGATCTTTCGGCAGCGTGTTCGGCGAGCGTCGCGATCAGATCGGCCTGCGAGGCGAAACGACGCAGACCAAACAGAACGGAAGAGTCGGTGCCGACCTGGGCGAGATAAGTGATGGTTCGAGGCGATCCGCAGTCGTCCGGCAGACGCGCGTCGGGGGACGTGTGTTCGCCGGATTTGGAAGTTTTTAAACGGCACAGGTAAGCGTTCACGCTCTCGCAGGCGGTCTGGTCCGACACGAATTCGCGATGACGCCAGTAGTGATTGCGGGCGAGATTGCGGTTCACGGAAACGCCCGAGACGTCCTCCCACAGCAGACGATCTTTATGGAAGGTGTTTTCGAGCGAAACGACTCGTAGCCCGCGGAGAACGGCGAAGTGACGGAGCACGGCGGAGACGATGTCGTGACCTTGGGCGATCACGACGGTGTCGGGCCGGTAGCATTCGAAATACGCGTGGGC
>JBEVND010000106.1:0-4706 GCA_040508285.1 Rariglobus sp.
CGAATCGACCACGGCGTCCACGGAAGTTGCCTCACAAGCCGCCAACGATGCCGCCGCCGCCACCCAGTCGGCTGGCGAAAACAGCACACAGGGGAATCTGGCGCTCGGCGTCGCCGAACCGGCGCCGAGCACCGAGCCGGCGTCCGCTGCACCCGCTGAATCCAGTGCGTCCACGCCAACGCCTGCTGCGCAGGCTGACGGACCGCGCGACCCGTCCTTATCTGCTCAGACGCAACCGGCGTCATCCGCTCCAGCGCACGCTAAATCCTCCGCGGCGAATCCGGTCGCGGGCGATTCTGCGCTCACGGCGATTCGTTTGCTGCTGAATCCCAACAAACGCGGGACCGGCGTTTCCGCCGAAGTGGGCCACCTCGCGCGTTCCCTCAATCGCGACCTGCAGGATTTCCTGGTCGCGCTGACGGACCTCGGTCTGGCGTTGCCCGAAACTGCCGAGCACAAGCCCTCGTTCGTGGAGCACGGAGACGAAATCTTCTGGCTCAACAAAAACCCCAAGGACGGTTCCGTCTGGGTCAACGCCAAGGCCTCGAAAGCGTCCGCCACCAAAAAGCCGACTGCCGCCGCAGCCAAACCCAGAGCGAAGAGAGCAGCCAAAGATGCGTGATGCTTCGGAGCGGGCACAAAAAAGGAGCGGTTAAAAGCCGCTCCTTTTTTTGTGTGGATAAATCCGAGAGTCACTTAGCGCGAGATGTCGCGCTGGGTGAGAACCTTGAAGCCGTGGTTGTTCAGGGACTGCGCGGCGACGTCCATGTCTTCGATGTTCATCGCGAGGGCTGACTTGCCTTCAGGGCGTTTGATGAAGCTGTAAACGTAGTGAATGTTGATCTCGGCCTCGAGGAGCGACTTCAGGACTTCCTTCAGGTCGGACTCGTCGGAGATTTCCACGGCGAGCACGTCCACTTCGGTGTAGGGAAAATCGTTGTTGATCATCAGCTCGCGAGCCTTGTCGGGATCGTCGACGATCAGGCGCAGGATCGAGCTGTCCGTCGTGTCGAGCACGGTGAGCGCCATGATGTGGACGTTGTTGTCCTTAAGGAGCGCGGTGAGATCGTAGAGCCGACCGACACGGTTTTCCGCGAACACGGAAAATTGCTTAACGGGATCTGTGCCGATGGAGATATTGGTGGACGCCATGGTGGGGACGGTGGCGGACGATGGACAACCGGCCGCGCGCGGTCAATGGCGCGCCGCGTCAGGGCACCACGATCAGCTCGGTCACCACCCACCAAGGGCCTTCGGCGCGTCCGAGAGCGGCATGCCAGAACCACGTCGAGATATCGGTCCAGGAGCGCCCATCGGCGCCGCTTATCCGTTCGTGCACGCGCAGGTGATCAGGACCGCGCACGGCTTCGAATGCGCTCCACAACGTCCCGTCGGCTTGCTGACGAATGGGGCACGGGGTGATGTCGTAACCCAACGCACGCAGGCAGTCGGCCGCGGGGTGCAGTTTACGGGTGGGCCGTTCGAGCCAGCGAACGACATAGGTGCGACCGTCGGCGGTAAAGAGACCCGTGACGCCAGGAAAGTCGCGAGTGAAGCGCGCCTCGCGGTTACCGAGCGGTTGCTGCTGCCAGGTCGGTGAAATCGGTGCGGTGTCCCAGCCGGGGAAACCGGCGTGGGCAAGGTTGTTGCCGGTTCGCGACACGGATGAAGACGCCGACCACGCACGCCAAGCCGGTGCGGTGGCGGCGACCGCGCAAAGGACAAGAAAGAGAAAAACGATTTTCATGCGACGGGCAGGGCGCGGTGGGCGAGTCGTTCGGCGGTGAAGAGGACCGCCAGCGCGGAGAGCGCAAACAGCCCCAAGCCGATGCCCGTATGACTCCACGCCGGGGCAGGCCAGAGGCCCGTCTCGGTGAAAAAGAGCGCGGTGGCGCGAAGGATGTTGGCGACGAACACCACGGCCGCCGCGACGCGCACGAGCGTGAACGTTCCGCGTAAATCGAGGCGATGCCAGCAGGCGAGCGCGGTGGCGATGAGGAGCCCCGTCCACAACATCTGGATGCCGCTGCACGGCGCGTCGACGATGACGCGTTCGCCCGCCCAGTGCAGCGTGGTGCCGGCGGCGCGCGCGGTGTGTCCGCCCAAGGCGATGAGCGGCACGCTCAAGTGCGTGGTGAGCCAGCGCAGCGGGTAGCCCAGATAAAATTGCAGCGTCGAGACGACGGGCAGTGATAACACGAGCAAGCCCCACCATGCCGTGGAGAATCCGCGCACCGAGGCGGCGATGCCGATCATCGTTACGAGCAGCAATGCCCGGGCGAGCGGCGGCATCCAAGGTAAGGCGAGGCAGTAGAGTGCGAGCAAACCGCACAACCAAGCCCGCCGCGCCGGTGCGAGTGGTTCACCCCACGAACGCCAGGGAGCGAACAACAACGCGAGCGCAAGGGCGGCGAGCCCCCACGGCTCATCGGAGCCGTCGCCGAGGCGCAACGCATACCAGCGCAGCACCGGCCAGCCTGCGACGAGTAGGGCAATGAGCGCGACGGCTCGGGATGTGAGAAGGAGGCGGGACACGAGGTTGGTTAAACGGAGGGCGTTCTCAGGCAAAGCGGGGACGCGCGTCCCGACTTGGCTGCGGAAAATCACCGTGCGTTTCGTTTACGGCGCCAAACCAACACGCCGGCGACCAGCGCGCCGACGCCGAGCAGGGCGAACGTGGCGGGCTCGGGTGAGGTGGGGATGTCGCCACCAACAGCGGAGTTTTCCACGCCTTTGGGCAGCGGTAGCGGTTGTTTGACCGTGGCGAGGAGCCCCGGGTCGCGACGCACCACCTCGTCCACGGCGACGAATGAGGTGTAGCGGGTGAGCAGACTGTAGGTGAGGCCGAGCGTAGTGACTTGGGCGATACGCTCATCGTTCGGGCGCACGGCGATGTCATCGGAGAGTTCACGGATGCGATGGCGTGCCCAGAGACGCGAGAGGCCGGAGTCACCCGGCAACGTGTCGGCCGTGGCCACATCGAGCGACGCCGTGAAGGGTTGCGTGCCAGTGAATCCCGTGAGCGTGATTTTGCCCGTCTTGGGGCCGCGCCATTTGCCGAAGAAGACCACGGGGCGTTGCGCGAACACGTCGGGAATGCTGCGCGGGGAGACGTCGTAGGCATCAAAGCCGTCGAACGAAACCTTGGTGCCGGCGAGAACGGGCGAAGCGATGTAGTCGCGGAAACGCGCGCCGACCGCTTCGGTTTCGTTCATATCGGTGACCATGAACGGTTCGCCTTGGCCGGCACGCGCGAGGCCTTCGATGAGGTGACGATTCACACTGGAACCGATGCCGAAGGCGAAGACGTTGCCCTGATCGAGATTGGCGCGCACGAGTTCGAAGGCCTCGGTTTCCACGGTCACGTAACCGTCGGTGATGATGGCGATGATTCGCGAGAGGTTGGGCGTGCGCGGTTGGGCGAAGGCGACTTTGAGGGCGGGCAGCAACTCGGTGCCGCCGGCGCCATCGAGTCCGCTGAGGAGACGCAGGGCGTTTTGGAGATTTTCGGGCGTGGCGGGGAGGGACGTCGCGCTGAGCGTGCGGCTGTCGCCGGAGAAAAGCAGGACGTTGAAACGGTCCTGCGGGCGCAGCGTGGGAAACAGGTTTTCGAGGAGCTTGCGCGTGGTTTGCAGCGGGAAGCCGCGCATGGACCCCGACACATCGACGACAAACAGGTAGTCGCGGGGCGGCAGATCGGCGGGAGCGACGCGAGCGGGCGGCTGAATCATCGCGAGGAAGAAGTTCTCGTCCTTGCCCTCGGAGAGGAGGAGCCCGGTGTGAATGGCATCACCGCTCAGTCGATAGCGCAGGATGAAGTCGCGGTTGGCGGCGGAGATCTCGGCCGGGTCAATCGAGACGCGGGCGAGGTCGGGCGCATCGTAAACGATCTCCGTGCGATGCGTGGGGCTGGCGGCGTCGAGAATGGGCACGCCGGTGACGCAGGCGACTTTGAGCGAGAACGCCGCGGGGTCTTCGCCGTTTTTCGGGATGATCGGCGTGCGTGCCCAGTCGTCGCTGGCCGTGGCGTTGGCGGCGGGTTGACCGGTGTAACGAGGACCGACGACGCCTGGATAAACGAATTCGTAAACGCCGTCGGCCGGCACGAGTAACTCAGTGTAGCGCAACTCCACGCGGACCTCGTCGCCGGGGAGGATGTTGGCGACGTTCATCTGGAAAACGTTGGGGCGTTGCTGCTCGAGGAGTGTGGTGGTTTTGCCAGCGCTCTTGGCGGTCTCGTAAATCTGGCGGGCTTTATTGCGCTCCTGGATTTTGGCCTCGATGCGACGCTCGCCGAGCGTGAACGAAAGCCCGTGGACGGCGGCGCGCGTGGAGCCGGGGAACACGTAAATGGCTTCGATGGGCGTGTTGCCGGTATTGGTGTAAACCTGAGTCACGCGCACGTCGGCGATCACGCCGGCGATGGTGGCGTCCACGGATGTCGATTTAAGCGGCAACGTTTCGATGCCGTCGGATTTGGGCACCCAGAAGTAGGGCGAAAGCGTGGTGGCGGGCGGGGAAGCGGATTCGTCGTCGCGTTGAGCGAACGCGGCGAGCGGGAGAAAAATGAGGACGGCGACGAGGCGGCGAAAAAGCAGAGATGGACGTTTCATCGCCCGCGATCTTGCCCGACGTATGTGAAGCCCGTGTGAAGCGGGGATGAAATCGCGATGAAAGCGGACGGACCGGCAAACCGTCAGTGACGT
>JBEVND010000368.1:0-3037 GCA_040508285.1 Rariglobus sp.
CCACGCCCAACGCAACGAGTAGCGCTGTGGCGCCGGCATCCGGCACGCTGGGGATGGAAGGAAGATAAATAAGCTGGGACTGGATGTCCTGCCCATTTTTACCCCAAAGATTCATCACCTGTACGTTCTTACCCGTGTAAGTTTCGTACGCGCCTTCATCGCCGAAGATGCTTTTGACGAGCGCCACGTACGGGTTGCCCACATAGTTGAATTCGTCCTCAAGGGTCCAGAACGCCTGCTGGAGAAGACCCGCATTCCGGTCATGGTCATCCCAGTAAAGCCCCACACCATTTGCACTCTGCAGCAAACCTTTGCTGAAAAGTTCGTAGAGATACGCCGTGCCCTTGGAAACCGGATCACCGTCCAATCCGGTAGGATCATGGAGGTCACGATTGGCGCCGTACGCACGCGGACGGACATCATACGTGTAGAGCGTGTTCATGCCGACATGAACCGGGCGCTCCAAACAGAACGTGAAGAACGTACCGTGATTTGACGTCACCGCGCGGAACTCACCACCGCGTTGGTCGATGATGCCGTCGTTGATCGTGTTGTACAACGTGGCTGTGTTGGCCAGCGCCGAAGTCGCTGCCAACAAACCGCCAATTAAAAGAGACCGAATTCCGAGTGAACCTAAGTTGATCATAGAGGTGTTAAGCTGGTCGAAGATGTCGACCTGCCGTGCAGCCGGAACTTAACAACTATTTCGAGAGTGATGTAGGAGGGTAATACCTACCTTTGCGCAGGGCGATACCCGCGGAATCACGTGCGCCTACCAAAAACGAAGCGCGCCGGTCAGGGCGCGCTTCATCGACTAGCCAAAAAATTGGACGTCGTTCAGAGCGGCGGATTCGTGTCGAACACCGGCATTGGTCCCTTCGCGATCGCGCTGTGGCGGATGTCCTGACCGCCAGCGAGGAACACCATCTCCTCGGCGATATTGGTCGCGTGATCGGCGATACGCTCGACGGACTTCGAGATGAACATCAACTCGAGCGCGCGGGCGATGGTATCCGGCTTTTCGAGCATATAGCTCGTGAGACGACGGTAAACGAGGCGGTTGAGGTTATCCACCTCGGAGTCGCGACGGATCACGGCAAGCGCCTTCTGTTCGTCTTCCTGCACAAAGCAATCGAGCGCGTCGCGCAGCATCTCCAGCGCGATGTTGTTCATGCGCGGAAGATCGGCGTAGAGCTCAATGCGCGGTTCGATCGCCAGCTTGCGCGATCGCCGCGCGATGCTCGTGGCCTCATCGCCCACTCGCTCCAAATCGTGCGAGGCCTTCATGCCCACGACAACCAGACGGAGCTCGGACGCGACCGGACCGCGAAGCGTCATGTAACGAATCGCTTCGTCATCGATCTTCACCTCCAGCCGGTCGATCTCGTCGTCGGCCGCGATGACTTGATCCGCGAGGGCGATGTCGGACTCGGTCAGCGAGCGCATCGACAGACGGGCCTGTTCGATGGCGCGTTCGCCCATTTGCACGAGGTTGCCGCGAAAGGATTCCAGTTCGGCGTCGAAAAAGCGTTTCATGGTTTCAGCTGAGTAAAGGTCGGCACGTAGCGGCCGGGGATGAAGATCGGGCGGGGCGAAAAGGCGTGCGACTCAACCGAAGCGGCCGGAGACGTAAGCCTCGGTCTGCGGGTTGGACGGGTTCATGAAGATCGTGCGCGTTTCCGCGAATTCGATCAACTTGCCTAGGTAGAAAAAAGCCGTGCGATCGGAGCAGCGGGCGGCCTGCTGCATGTTGTGCGTGACGATTACGATCGTGTAGTCCCGCTTCAACTCGTGGATGAGTTCTTCGACCTTCGCGGTCGCGATCGGATCGAGCGCCGAGCAGGGCTCGTCCATGAGGATGATTTCGGGTTCGACTGCGATGGCGCGGGCGATGCAAAGGCGCTGTTGCTGACCGCCCGAGAGACCGAGCGCGCTCTGGTGCAGACGATCCTTCACCTCATCCCACAGCGCGGCGCCGCGGAGGCTCTTCTCCACCACTTCGTCGAGACGCGACTTGCGCTTCTCGCCCTGAATACGGAGGCCGTAGGTGATGTTTTCATAGATCGACTTCGGAAACGGGTTCGATTTCTGGAAAACCATGCCGACGCGCTTGCGCAGCTCGATCACGTCCACCCGGGGATCGTAGATGTTTACGCCATCGATCCGGATCTCGCCGGCGCCGATGCGGGTGCCGTCGATCAAGTCGTTCATGCGGTTGAGGCAACGGAGCAGCGTGCTCTTGCCGCAACCAGAAGGCCCGATGAACGCAGTCACCTCGCGCTCGGCGATATTGAGGCTGATCTCGTGCAGGGCCTTCGACGCACCGTAGTAGAAATCGACCTTGTCGATTTCGATCATCGGACGCGCGGCAGGCAGTTTGGCGGAAGCCGGGCCCGTGACCGGCGCGACCTTCGTCGGCACGGAAAAGGAGCGGGCGGCGACGGAAGAAGAGGGTGATTCGGGCATGAGCGTCGTTACCATTTGTATTTTTTGCGCAGACGGACGCGCAGCACGACGGAGGTCATCGCGATGGCGGCCACGGTGAAAAGGAACACGAACGCCGTGCCGTATTGGACGTCGCGCGTGTATTCGTTCTGAGGAATTTTCGAAGCGACCACGTAGATGTGGTAAGGCAGGGCCATGACGCCCTGGAACATGAACTCGGTCCACTTCTGGACCTGCCACGGCAGTTCATCGCGGACCACGAAGGCGGCGGTGAACATGATCGGGGCCGTCTCACCCGCAACGCGAGCGATGGACAACACCGACGAAGTGAGGATACCGGGCATCGCGTACGGCAACACGTTTGTGACGATCGACTGCAGCTTCGTCGCACCGAGTGCGAGCGAGCCCTCGCGGTAGCCCTTGGGCACGGCCTTCAACGCCTCTTCCGAGGCGGTGATGATGATCGGCAGCGCCATGAACGCCAGGGTCAGCCAGCCCGCGATCAACGACACGCCGAGGTTGAGCGCGATCACGAACATGCCGAAACCGAACAGACCGAAGACAATCGAGGGCACACCCGCGAGATTCACGA
>JBEVND010000374.1:0-8879 GCA_040508285.1 Rariglobus sp.
ACTTCCTCGCCACCGCCCTCGCACCCGTCGATGAAGAAGCCGCTTCGCGCCACTACCTGCACGTGACGCGCACCACCGCGGCCGATCTCGATCCGTCCAAACTTTCTGGATACGCCGTCATTTTCCTCGCCGCCGCCGATCCGATCGCACCGCCCGTCGTCACCGCGCTGAAGTCGTTCGTCAACGATGGCGGCGGCCTCGTGGTCATGCCCGGCGACGCCACGCCCGCCGATGTGTTTCTCGACGCACCCTGGCCCGACCTGCTCCCCGCCGTCGTCAACCTGCCCGTCGAGCCCGCGCAACCCGGCGTCGAACCCGGCCCCTACAATCACCCGCTGCTTACGCTCTGGAACGACCAGGCCGCCGGCAATCTGAACGCCCTTCGCTTCGGCAAGGTTTTCTCCCTCACGCCCGGCACCACGCCCGACATTTCCACGGCGCTCAAACTCGCCGATGGTTCGCCCGTCATCGTTGAGCGCACCGTGGGCAAAGGCCGCGTCGCCTTGTTTGCCGCACCACCGATTCCAGCGTGGACCAACCTCCCGCTACACCCCGCGTTCGTGCCGCTCGTTCACCGCCTCTACGCCGGCACCGCACGCGCGTCGTCGCTCAAGCTCAACCTCGCCCCCGGCGACACGTTTCAGGCACCCGTGCCGATCGACCAACTTAACCGCGACGTTTATGTGCGCGGCCCGGCCGAAGACGCGAAGATCGTGGCGATCGGCCGCACCGAACTCGTCGGCACGCAAGCCATGCTCCGCGTGCGCAACACGTCGGAGGCAGGTCGCCACGCTGTTTATGTCGGCCAGAACGAACGCCCCGATTTCTATTTCGCCGTCCAATCTCCCGCCGACGAATCTGACCTGAAACTCGCGCCCGCCGACATCCTCACGTCGACCACGCCCGCTCCTTCCAGCGACGGTTCCGGCTCGAACACTCCAACCGTGACGACACCGTCCGCACCTCTTTTGACGACCCAGCAACTCTGGACCATCGCTCTCGCCGCCGCGGCATTCCTTTCCTGCACCGAGCTTCTGCTGGCCCTGCGCTCCAGTCGCTCCCGTTAATCCCCAATGGACTGGCTTCGCACACTTTTTTTCCCCGGCTCCGCCAATAGCGGCGGCTCCAGCACCACGCTCACGTTTGAGGGCATCGATCCGGGTTGGGCGCTCATCTCGTGGGTCGCTTTCGCGCTGGTGCTCTGGTGGCTTCACGCCCGCCTGATCTCCAACACACCGCGCTCCAAGCGCATCGTGATCATCGGCCTGCGCCTGCTGTTCGCCGCCGCGTTACTCTTCGCCGCCGCGCGTCCCGTCCTCATCACTACGCTCGTCGAAAAAGTCCGCCAGAAGCTCATCGTGCTCGTCGACGCCTCCGCGAGTATGGACATCGCCGATCTGCGGTCCTCGCCCGAAGACCGCGCGCGCGCCCTGATCGCTTCCGGCAAACTCGCGCCCGATGGCGGTCTGTCGCAAACCGTCCCCGCCGACGCCGAGGGCCGTCCCACGCGCCGCGCCGTCCTCAAATCCATCTCGGACAACTCCAAGCTCAACCTCTGGACGCAACTCGATGAGCGCGCCGAGTTGGTGTTCTACACCTTCGGCCAAGACTCCACCGAGTTCCCGCCGCTCGCCAACGCCGATGGCGTCGCCACTTCGCGCGCGTTCTTTGAAAATCTTCCCGCCACCGATCAGACCACCGCGCTCGGCGAAAGCCTCCGGCAAGTCCTCGATCGCCACCGCGGCGAACCGCTCGCCGGTATCTTTGTAATGACCGACGGTTCCAACAACCGAGGTCTCGCGCCCGCCGAAGCCGCCTCCGGTGCGCGCGGCGACGGCGTCCCGCTCTTCCTCTACGGCGTCGGCGTCACCGAGCCCAAGGACGTTGCGCTCACCTCGGCCGACGCCCCGCGCATCGCGTTCCTTAAAGAACGCGTCAACATCCGCCTGCGCCTTACCGCGGCCGGCTTCGAGGGCCAGCCCGTCATCATCACCCTGCGCGACACATCCAGCCCGCAAGCACCCGCCCTCGCCGAAACCACCGCCACGTTACCTGTTCGCGGCACCGTGGATGCCGAGTTGTCCTTCATCCCCGAGAAAGCCGGCGAGATCGCCCTCGAGGTCGCCGCCAAACCGCTCGATGGCGAAGCCAGCACCGACAACAATGTAGCCACCGTCCGGATACGCGTGATCGATAACCGCGTCCGCGTGTTCATGATCGATCAGGAACCGCGCTGGGACTGGCGCTACCTGCTCGACTTCCTGCAAGACGACCGCCGCCTCACGCTCAAGTGCGTGCTCCTCGACGGCGACCCGAGCCTGCTGAAACTGCCCAACACACCGTTCATCGAAAAACTTCCCGACGACCGCGCCGCGCTTTACGACAGCGACATCATCCTCCTCGGCGACGTCGATCCGGCCCGTCTCGGCCGCGATCGCATGCAGCTCATCCGCGAATGGGTCGATCAGGCAGGCGGCGGCCTCGTGTTTCTTGCCGGCCCGAATCACAATCCACGTTCCTACCTCGGCACACCTCTCGAAGCGTTGTTGCCAGTCGTTCCGCTCTCCGGTCCCGCCGAACAACTCACCGCCCGCCACGCCGAGCCGGTGAAACTTGCCCTTACGCCCGCCGGCGCGCGTTCACCGCTCCTCCGCCTTTCCGAGAACGCCGCCACCAACGCCAACCTCTGGCGTGGCTTTGAAGGCGTGCGCTGGACCGCCAAGGTGGCCCGTCCCCGCCCCGGTGCCGAAGTGCTCCTCGTCGACCCGTCGCCCTCACGCTCCACGCCCGCCGGTCCCGGTCCGGTGCTCGCCCGCCAGCGCTTCGGTCGCGGTGAGGTCATGTATTTCGGCTTCAACGAAACCTACCGCTGGCGCTCTGGTCTCGGCGGAAAATATTACGGACAAATCTGGAGCCAGATATTCCAGGCCCTCTCGCTCGAACGTCTCTCGGGCGCTTCGAAACAAGTGCAGCTGCGCGTCGACCGCCCCGAATACCAGCTCGGCGAACGCGTCGTGATTTCCGGCCGCCTCTACCAGCCCGACTTCAAGCCGCTCGTCGCCGACGTGGTGCCCGCCCGCGCGTCGTTCACCACCGCCAATTCCCCGGAGTCGCTGCAGCAGGAAGTCATGTTGCGCCCCGTGCCCGAGGAGGCCGGCGGCTATCGCGCCGAGTTCACGCCCGCCGTTCCCGGTCGCTACAAGTTCTTCACGATGCTCGACCCGAGCGCCGCCGTGGAATTCGACATCGTCGAGCCGCGCCTCGAGCAAGCTGACGCCGCCATGAATCTCCCGCTGCTCGAAGCCAGCGCCGCCGCCGCCGGTGGTCGCCTGCTGCGCGAGGAAAATCTCCACGAGTTGCCCAAGCTGCTCGAAGATAAGAGCGGCAGCGTCACCTCGCTCAAGCGTCTCGAACTCGCCTACTCGCCCGTCCTCCTCGGGTTGATTCTTCTGTTTGCCTGCGCCGAGTGGCTCGTGCGCCGCCTCAACCGCCTGAAATGATGAAGACCAAAGCCATATCCAAAGGTAGGGCGGAACCGGTAAACCCGACGCGGAAGTCAGCAGGCACCCGCGCGCCCGTATCCACGTCTTCGTTACCTGCTCCGCTGCGTCGCGCCTTGTCCGGTGTCGCCGGCAAACATCTTTCGATGCAACTGCTCATCGGCCTCGCATGGCTCGCCATCGCCGCGGTGCTGCTGCTCGTCGCCCAAGTGTTGCTCGATCGCCTCATGGATTTCCCGCGCTCCGTGCGCATTGGATTCCTTGTGATTGATGCCGGTGTGCTTGGCACCGTTATCTGGCGCAAACTCATCCGCCCCTGGCGGCTCCGCTGGCATGCGTCAGAAGCGGCTTTCGCCATTCAGCGCCAGTGGCCCACGCTGGGCAGTCGCGTGATTTCGGCCGTGCAGCTGTCGCAATCGACTCAGGACGGACGCGGCTCCGGCTCGCCGTTGCTCGTGCAGGCCTTGGTGAACGAAATCTCGGCGCAGGTCCCCACGTTACCGCTCGGCAAAGTGGTCCCGGGCAAACCCGCCGCGCGTCGCGTCCTCATCGCCATCTCCCTCGCCGGCATCTTCGGAGCACTCGCCTGGTGGCAATGGCCCCTCGCATCGGTGCTTCTGCGCCGCGCCGCGCTCGCCGACATTCCGCTGCCGACCAACACCATCGTCATCGCCGAGACGAAGGATCTCCGCAGCGCCGCCGGCACCAACGTGACGCTCGCCGCCCTCGCGCAAGGTGTCCTCCCGCCCCAAGGCCGTCTCGAGCTCGCCCTCGCCGGCGGCGAACGCCGCACCATCCTCGTTCGCCCCGACGCCGAAAACCCCGCGCGGTTCGTGTTCGCCATCGAAAACGTGCGCCAGTCCTTCAACTACCGCTTCTATCTCGGCGATGGACGAGGACCTTCGTTCTCTGTCACGGCGTTGCCTGCGCCTTTGCTGGAGTCGGCCGAGTTTATCCAGGAGTTCCCCGCCTACACGGGTCGCCCGCCCCTTCGCCAGCCGGCCGGCGCGTTGACCTTCTTCCCCGGCGCCAAAGTGCGCGTGGTTGCGCAAGCCAATCAGCCTGTCGGCATGGCGGAGCTTCGCTTCGCCGGAGACAACGCCCCCTCCGCGATCTCCCTGACCGTGGACAAAGACGTGTCCCGCGTGGCGCGCGGCGAGTTTACCGTGCCTGCCGCCGGCCTGAGCAGCTTGAGCATTCCGCTCGTCAGCACCGATGGCATCGCCGCGATGGATACGACCGCATATCCGGTTCGCCTCGAAACCGACCGTGTGCCGACCGTTCGTATCCTGGAACCCACTACATCCGGCGACACGATTGTCCCAACCGCGCGCCTTGCCGTTAAAGCCCGCGTGCGGGACGACTTCGCCCTCGACCGCGTGGAACTCGTCACCGAAGTCTCCGGCGGAGCCCAAAGCCGCCGTCCGCTCGCCGTTGGCCCCGATGGCACCGTTACCCACGAATTCGTGCCCGTCTCCGAAACTCCTCCGCTCGTCGAAGGCACTCAGCTCACGTGGTGGATCGAAGCGACCGACAACAACACCGCCACCGGCCCCGGCGTCGGCACCAGCGACCGTCGTCAGCTCACCGTCGTGAGCTTTGCCCAAAAACAGCAGGAAATGCTCAAGCGCCTTGAGGAAACCTCGCGCCGGATGGAAGATGTGGCCCGCCGCCAAGGCGAGGTTCGCGACAACCTCGGCGAAGCGCTTCGCCGCGCCAACGAAAACGAAAAGCCCTGATCCGCCCCGATTCTTTCACTCCGCCGCGCCATGAAAACCTCCCGCCAACGCCACCTCACGTTTGCCGCCTCCTGCGCCCTGCTTGCCGTCGTTCAAACCCGCGCCGACGACGCTGCCCTTCGCCCCGTGGCGTTTCAGAACGGCGTTAATCAACAAGCGCTCAGCACCGAGACCGCTGAACTGGCTCGCGCCATCACGGAATTGATCGACGAGCTCCAGCGCAACGGCTTCCCCATCCAGAGTCTCTCCGGCCTCACCGAACTCGCCGCGCAGTTAAACTCTCTCGGCGGCACCGAGATGTCGCAGATCGCCTCCCGCCTCCGCAAACTCGGCGAGAGCGCCCAAGCCGATCCCCGCGCCACCGCCACCGAGGCTTATGTTGCCCAGCAGGCCATCGAGAACCGCCTGAAAACCCTGGCCCGCCAGATCTCCATTCAGCAACTTCGCGAGGAGACCGCGCGCCGTCTCGAGACATTGATCACCCGCCAGCTCTCGATCCAACGCGAGACCAAGGCCATCGCCTCCGCCAAGCCCGAAGCCGAGCGCCAACGCATCCTCGAAAGCGACCAGTCCAGCATCGGCGAAGACCTCATCACGTTTTTCCAGACTGGCGACAACCTCCTCTCCCGCTTACGCGAGAACAATACGCCTGCAGCTACCCCAACGATCCCAGGAGCCGCCGGTGATGCCAGCGGCTCCACCTTCGCCGAGCGCATCAATGGCACCTATCTAACCACTCTCTCCAACGAAGCAGTGGAGCATCTTAAAAATAAGCGCTACCCGGACGCCCATGGACGCCAAGAATCTCTCATCGCGGAGCTACGTAAGATTCACCAAGGTATCCTATCGAGTCTACCCAAAGAGCAGCGTCTGGCCAATGCCCTCCAACAGGTTTCAGCACTCCGCCAACAACAGGAAGCGAACCAGCAAGCTCAGACTCCTCAGACGCGTGAGGCTGCCCAAGCTGCCGCCGACCAAGCACAGAACATCGCCAACCAAGTTGCGCCCTTAAGTCCTGAAGCTGCCGCTGAACTGAGACGCGCTCAAAACGAGCTCAGGAATCAGCAACCGCAACCGCCAGACGCTAACCGTCAGGCCAATAATCCACCCCGACCCAATCAACCACAGCCGGGTCAGACGCAGCCCAGTCAGCCTCAGGCAGGACAACAGCAGTCACCAGACAGGCAGGCAAACAACCCACAACCACAGCCCGGTCAGCAGCAGCAGCCCGATAATCAAGCTAGCAATCAACCACAACCAGGCCAGTCGCCCCAGCCATCACAACCTCAGCAAGGCCAACAACAGGCAGGCACCCCACAACAGCAACCGGGACAACAGCCCGAAGGATCACAAAATCAGCAATCTCAGTCCGGCGCGGCAGCCGCGCTCGCAGCAGCTGAAGCCGCTTTACGTCAAGAACTCGCCCAAACCCAGCAGCAGAACGGTCAGAACCAAGGTCAGCAGCAGGCCGGCAATCAACAGCAACAAGGCCAGCAGCAGGGACAACAAGGGCAGCAAAACCAGCCCGGCCAGCAACAGGCCGCCAATCAACAAAACGGACAAGGCCAACCCCAGCCGGGGCAAGGTCAGCAACAGGGCCAACAGCAGCCCGGTCAGGGCCAGCAACAACAGCAAGGCCAAGGACAACAAACCGCCCAAACCGGTAAAGACGGACAGTCCCCCAACGCCAACCAACAACAGGGAAATCAACAAGGCCAAGGCGCGGGCGACGCCCAAAATCAGATCGCCGGCCATGGCCCTGACTCCGGAGATCCCGCCCAAGTCGTCGGGTCCCTCCGCCGTGATGAACGTGAAGCCTTCACCGCCCTGCAAGGCGAACGTTACCCCGCCGAATACTCTGCGTGGGTGCAGCAATACTGGCGCAACCTCGCTCAAGAACAATGATCACCTCCGCCCTCCTCGCAGCGGAACCGCGGAGCCGTCTCGCGCGTTGCGCTTCTGCGCACCGACTCCTTCGCACGGCACTCGTCTCCGCAACGCTCGCCGCGACGGCCCTTTCACTCACGGCCCAGGAAGAATCTGCCTTCGGACGCAGCGAACGCAAAGGTGCCACACTCATCGGCATTTTCTACGATCTGAAGCAAACCCAGCAGCGCGAACCCATTCCTGAGTTTGCCCGCCGCTACACTCTCTCGCTGGACGAGTTTTTTGTATCCGGTTTCGACGAGGCGTTGCTCAACCGTTTTTTCCGTGCGGCGACGCCCCTCTACACGACGCAGTTTTCGATTCCCAACATGAACGCCAACGGCGCGCCCAAAGCTTTCGGCGTCGAAGGCGTGGTCAAACCGAGCTACTGGGTCGTGCACTACAAGGGCCAGGTGGCCCCGCCCGCAGACGGCACTTACCGATTCGTCGGCAATTTCGACGATCTACTCGTCGTCGCGATCAATCGTAAAGTTGTCCTCGATGGCAGCCGCCCCGACACCAAGTTCCCCCGCCTCGCGTGGAAAGAAGCCACCGATCGAGGCCCCCGAGTCGCCGCCAACGAGCTCTCGAAATACGGCGACTGGATCGACCTAAAAGCCGGACAACCCGTCGACATCGACATTCTCATCGGCGAACGCCCCGGCGGCCAGTTTCACGGCGTGCTGCTGTATGAGAAGAAAGGCGAAACCTATCCAAACGAACGCGGCCGCGCCGTCCTCCCGCTTTTCCAAACGGCTGAAAACAAAAAAAACAGCACCAGTTACCTGACGGACCGCCCGCCGTGGAAATGCTTTGAGTGAGCCTAAAGCAGCTCACTTAAATAAACCCTCAAGGTAACTTAGTAAGCCCTGCACCAAGCAGGGCTTTTTTGTGCCTAAGATTCTCTATGTGCTTACAGCAATAAGCCGTAAAAATCATGCAATTTAATGCAATTAATCTTGCCGCATTCAAGAAATCCCCTCAGCTCATCATCGTTCCCCCAAAACTCTGACACTTCCTTGTTCCCATGAAGACCCCACTCAGCCTGAAATTGGTTTTTGCCGTCGCCTCTCTGACGTTTTCCAATGCTGCTCTTTCCGCAGCCACTTCCTTCTCGTCCAATCTATCCTCTCTTGGGGCAAACTTAGAGGTAGCCGACGCTGATGGTTTCGGTTCGAATGGCACTACCAGCAATGAAGTGACTCTGTCTAGTTCCGGAGCCACCTTCAGCGCGGCTGGCGGCAACGAAGCTCGTAATTACATCCGCACTACCGGAACCGACTACGGCACAGTGGACTTCACTGCGGAAGTCACGTGGAACGGCAGCGGGACCTTATTCCTTGGCTTTGGCGGTGGCAACGTTGGCACCTACGGCTGCCCAGACTGGGATGTTGCCGACTCCCTTTGGCTTGAATTGAATGGCACCGCAGTCGGGGCCTTTCAAACTACGGTTCAAGGATCGGGTCGCACCAACGCAAATATCGGAGCTTTTAGCGCACCTATTGGCGGAGGCCTCACAACCATTCGCTGGCAATACACTGCCGCTACCAAAAGTATCCAGTTTTTCGCCGACAACAATCGCTCCGGTGCGTTCGTTGCCGACGCCAGCTCTCCTATTTTCAGCCTGACGAGTAACCTCATCCTCACTGACCCAAGTGATCGAGCCAGCATCTTCTTCGGGGGACAATCAGGCACTTTCACCGACTTTGCCGTA
>JBEVND010000402.1:0-4338 GCA_040508285.1 Rariglobus sp.
GAATCCACTCGCTTGAAGTTCGGGTGGTTGTCCGGCGACAAACCACTTTTCGTGCGCGTTGGCCGGAGCTGAGAGCAGCAGGCCCGTCAATCCGGCTACGGTGATTTTAAAGGTCTGATGGGAGCAGAGGGAACGCATGTGGTTTTCATGAGGACCCGCCATCGCACGGTCAATGGCAGCGGGGCGTTTTCATGCGATGCCCGCCGTCAGACTGACCAAACAGCCTGGTGGCGCCCGCGACTTCAGGCGCGCACACGGCCCGTCACTTTTTCACCGGTTCGAGGGAGTAGCCGTCTTTGCGATCGAGCATCGACCAGCCGGCGGCGGTCAGATCTTTGCGAAGCGCGTCGGCGGCGGCGAAATCCTTGGACTGTTTCGCGGCCCAACGCTTTTCGGCGAGGGCGGCGATGTCGGCCGGGATGTCGGCTTTGGGTGCGACGGTTTCAGTCAGATCAAGCCCGAGGGCAAACAGCACGCGGTCGAAGGCGGCGGCGCTGATGTTGGCCGCGCCCTTGTTGACGATCGTGAAGAGAGCGCCGAAAGCTCCGGCGGTGTTCAGGTCGTCGTTGAGGGCGGCGAAAATCGGCGCGAACGGATCCTCGGTGCCGGCAGGCGAGAGCTGGGCGCGGAAAGCGCGCAGGTGCTTCAACGCGCTCTCGGCGGCGTGGAGGGAATCGAGCGTGAAGTTGAGTTGCTTGCGCGGATGGCCGGCGAGGAGCGCGTAGCGGAGGGCGGCGGGGCCGTGGCCCTTGGCTTTGAGGTCGTCGAGCGTGTAGAGATTACCGAGCGACTTGCTCATCTTCTTGCCGTCAACGAGGAGGTGCTCGCTGTGATACCAATGGCGCGAAAAGGTCGTGCCGTTGCAGCACTGGCTCTGGGCGATCTCGTTTTCGTGATGCGGGAAAAGCAGGTCCACGCCGCCGGTGTGGAGATCGATGGTGTCGCCCAGATGTTTCTTGCTCATGGCGCTGCACTCGATGTGCCAGCCGGGACGACCCTGGCCCCAAGGGCTCGGCCAGAAGACATCGCCGTCCTCGGGCTTGTGGCCTTTCCAAAGCGCGAAGTCGGAGCCGTCTTCCTTTTCGTCGGCGTCGTGTGTCTGCGGTTTGGCCGAGAGGGCGGAGCCGACCTTAAGTTCGCGTTCCTTCACGCGGGAAAGGCTGCCGTAGTCGTCGTAGGAAGAGACTTTGAAATACACGGAACCGTCCTCGGTGCGGTAGGCGTGGCCCTTCTTTTCGAGGATCGAAATCATGTCGATCTGCTCGGGGATGTGGGTGGTCGCCTCAGGCTCGACGTGCGGCGGAAGGCAGTTGAGTGCGGCGCAGTCGGCGTGAAATTTTTGGGTCCACTGTTTTGTGACCTCTGCGAGCGGGCGTTTTTCTTCGCGGGAGCGACGGATGGTCTTGTCGTCGACGTCGGTCAGGTTGCGGACGTGCTTCACCTTGTCCTTGCCGAACTCGAGTTCGAGCAGGCGGCGCAAGAGGTCATTGACCACAAAGGTGCGAAAGTTGCCGATGTGCGCGGCGGCGTAGACGGTCGGTCCGCAGTTGTAGAAGCGGAACACCCCGTCGGCTTGAGCGGGCTGGAGTTCGCGGGTCTCGCGCTTAAGCGAGTCGTGGAGCTTGATGGCCATGAAAGAAGGAATGGAAAGTAGTAGAGGGTTCCGCGGGGCGCGGGAAGGCGTTTTTATACCTCTTTACGGCCCGTGAGAAACGAGTGGCGAGGAGCGGGCGGGCCTGTTTGGCTGGGTTTTTGTAATGAGCGCTCCTTTTAAACTCGATCTCACCCACCGCCCCCGTCGTTTGCGCCGCACCGCCAGCTTGCGCGCTTTGGTCGAGGAGACGGTGCTGCGGCCGGCGGACTTTATCGCGCCGTTGTTTGTGGTGGATGGCAAAGCCGCTCCGGAAGAAATCGCGTCCATGCCCGGCGTGTTTCGCCTCAATATCGCCGATCTGGTCAAAGAATGCCGTGCGCTGCGGAAACTGGGCGTGCCGGCGGTGGCGCTTTTCCCGAAGCTCGATCCGAAGCTCAAAAATGACGAAGGCACGCTGGCGCTCGATGCCGACACGCTGATCCTGCGCGCGGTGCGTGCGGTGAAGAAGGCGGTTCCCGAGTTGACGGTTATTACGGATGTGGCGCTGGATCCTTACACCAGCCATGGCCACGACGGCGTGTTGACGGCTGCTCGCGACGACGTGGATAACGATCGCACGGTGGGGTTGCTCACTCAAATGGCGGTGCTGCAAGCACAGGCCGGCGTCGATATCGTGGCTCCTTCCGACATGATGGATGGGCGCGTGGGCGCGATCCGTCACGCGCTTGATGAAGCCGGTGCGCAGGGCACGGCGGTCATGGCGTATTCAGCGAAATTTAACTCAGCCTACTACGGACCGTTTCGCGATGCGGTTGGCAGTGCGCAGGCGGCGGGCACGAAGTTGCTTAGCAAGGCGACCTATCAGCTTAACCCGGCCAATCGTCGCGAGGCGATCGATGAAGCGCGCTATGATGAAGAAGAAGGCGCGGACATCGTCATGGTGAAACCTGCCGGGCTTTATCTGGACATCATTCGCGACGTGCGCGAGCGGACCAATAAACCGGTCGCGGCCTATCAGATTTCCGGCGAATACGCGCAGATCCATGCCGCCGCGCGGTTGGGGTGGCTCGATCTGAAGCGTTGCCGCAACGAATCGTTGCTCGCGATCAAGCGAGCGGGCGCCGACATGATTCTCACGTATTTTGCGAAGGAGATGGCGGCCGAATTGGGCTGAGACCATAGGACGCGGCCTCGTGCGTGAGGCCGCTAGGTCTTCCGGTGTGCGCAGGTCGAACCGGCTGCTCGACACGCGGTCGATCCCCGCCAAGGCACGAAAAAGGCGGCTCCATTTCGGGAGCCGCCTTTTGGCTTTTAGAATCTTAACGAGAGCTCAGCGCTTCTTCTTTTTGGGCTTGGGCTTCTCGTCCTCGTCGTCGTCATCCGAGTCCGCGTCGTCATCTTCTTTGTCTTCGTCCTCGTCTTCGTCGTCATCGTCGCCGGCGGGCTTCTTTTTGACGCCGTCGTCCTCATCTTTGTCCTCGTCCTCTTCATCCCACTTGAGGGACGAATCGCCTTCGAGGGACTTCTCGTCGTCCTCGTCGAGCTCGGGCAGGTCTTCGTCGTCGATGTCTTCGTCGCCCTTGCTGGCGCGTTCTTCACCTTCCTCGGTTTCCCAGCCGGCGGGAACGTAATCGAGGATGGCGCTGAGTTCGTCGAAGGTATGGATGGCTTTGCCTTCGATGAAGCTGGTGTTCTGGTCTTCGCGGATCTCGTCCTCGACCTCGTCAACGGTGAGCTTGGACTCGAAGTCGAAGATGTCGTTGAGCATCTTCACGCGGCAACGGGTGAGATGATCGAGAAGGTCGGCGTAAGGTCCGTTTTCCTCGTCGAGGATGTCGGCGAGGGCAAAAAGTTTTTCCTCGGACTCGAAGAAGGAGTCTTTCACGCGCTTGAGGCGCACGCGTTGTTCGCCAGCTTCTTTCTCGATGCGGAAGGCGATAAAGGCAGCCTCCATAATGTCCTGGTCGAAGCCGTAATCGCGGAGAGGTTCGACGAGCTCGACGAGATGGGCCATCTGGCGCGGGTCGATGATGCTGAGACCATCGACGTCCCAGCGAACGGAGTCGCTTACTTCGTCGACACACCAATTGTTGTCTTCACCTAGACGAACGATACACCAGTCGAGAGTTGCAGAGGATTTTGCCATGACAGTTACTGAGGGATTGAGTCGGAGCAAAGAGCGCGCGCAGTGAAGGAGTCAAACCGCGAAAACAACTTTCTCAAAAAGATTTTCGCAGCGTCGTGGTTACGCTCGTGCCGGGGTGAATTTCGGCGCGCAGCGTGCGGCGGGTCATGTGAAAAACAAGCACAAAACACAGAGGGCAAATTGCACTGCGCAATCAGGGGCGGCACTTGATTTTTAAAGGACGGTTCCCAGTGTCGCGATCATCTATGGGTTTTATCTACGAGAAGGTCGCGCGCCCCGCGTTGTTCAAAATGGACTCCGAGCACGCGCACGAAGTGGGCGTCAACGCACTCGCGTTACTCGGCAAGATCACGCCGCTGTGCCGTGTGTTGGAAGCGCGCAATCGTCTGCCGGCCGACTTGTTCAAACCCATCAAGGCATTCGGCCTCGATTTCCCCAACGCAGTCGGCCTCGCGGCGGGCTTCGATAAAAACGCGCGCGCCTGGCAGGCGGCGGCGGCTCTCGGCTTCGGTCACGTCGAAATCGGCACGGTCACAGCGCTCGCGCAACCGGGCAACGACAAGCCGCGCATGTTCCGTTATCCTTCAGAGGAGGCGGT
>JBEVND010000425.1:0-3831 GCA_040508285.1 Rariglobus sp.
AGCTCTTTCAACTCAACGAAAAACACCTCCGCGAAAACCCCGCGTTCCGCAAAGCCTACGACGACGTTTTTCACGGCGTGTTGCCCGCCGCCCTCGCCGATCACGACGACGTCACGCCCTACTGGCCGACCTCGCAGTGGCGCGGCGACTGGCAATACGACAACACTCACGAGACAGGCGAAAAACGCGGCGACACCCACTACTGGGACGTCTGGCACGCGCGCCAGCCCGTGAAGAGCTACGAGAAATGGGCGCTTCGTTTCTGCTCCGAATTCGGCATGCAGAGCTACAGCTCGCCCGAGACGCAGGCCACCTTCGCCGCGCCCGGTGACGACAACGTCTTCGGCCCCACGATGGAAAACCATCAGAAGAACCGCGGCGGCAACCAGGTCATCCTCGATTACGTCTCGCGCCGCTACCGTTTCCCGAAGTCGCAGGACGACCTCATCTATCTCTCCCAGCTCAACCAGGCCTACTGCATGAGCACGGGCGTCGAGCATTACCGCCGCCTCATGCCGCGCTGCATGGGCGCGATCTACTGGCAGCTCAACGATTGCTGGCCCGTTGCCTCGTGGAGCTCGATCGAGTTCACCGGCAAATGGAAGGCGCTCCACCACATCGCCCGCCGCTTCAACGCGCCCGCCCTCGTCTCCGCCCACGTTCCCGGCGACGAAACCCCGATCATCGGCAACTACCGCCGCTCGACCGTGAAAGAGGTTCACCTTTACACGGTCTACGACGCGCCCGAATCCGCAAAGGGCGTGCTCCGCTGGGATCTCTTCACGCTCGACGGCGACATCGTTGTCGCCGGCAAAAAGAAGGTCGCGCTCAAGCACGGCCAGAGCGTGAAGCAACAGACGCTCAACCTCGCCAAGCCGATCGCCCGGCACTCGCTCGACACGATCTACCTGCGCATGGCGCTCGACATCGACGGCGTCACCGTGAGCGAGGAGACCGTGTTCCTCGCCCCGCCACGCTTCCTCAACCTGCCGAAGTCCAAGAAAACCGCCGCGACCGTGAAGCTGCTCACACCGACGAAAGCGTTGATCGCCTTCACGTCGCCGGTCTTCCAGCACCGCTTCGCCTTCGACCTGCCGGGCCTCGCCCACACCACGAGCGACAACTACTTCGAGCTCTACCCGCGCGAGAAAAAGGAAGTCGTCGTCGAGTTGGAAAAACCCGTGACCAAAGCCGCACTGGAAAAGAAGCTCCGCTTCCGCTCGCTCGTGGACACCTACGCCTGAGCGGCCTCGTTTCGCCAGACGCCGACCCGCACGCCGCACGCGTCCCGTTCACCCGCCGGCCTCGTCGCTCCACGACGAACGAGCCGCGCGGTGTTCGGCCCGGCGGGTGGTTCAGTGTTTCCTCAGTTTTTCATAGACCACCGCTTCGATCTGCTCGGTGGTCACGGTCTTGATATCACGGAGCTTGTTGAGCTCGGTCGTCGCTTCGTGGGAAATCGTCCGCGACAGCTGCAGGATTTTTCGGTCAAACCCCGCGCATTGCTCCGCCTCCATCGTGACCAGCTGCATCTGGTTCAGGTAATTCAAGAGGATGTGATACGAGCCCTCCATCGTCTTGTTAAACACCGCCTGTTTTTCCTTATGCGTGCGCGCGTGATCTTCAAAGGCCCGCTTGGAAATGGTGAGAATCAGCAACGTCGACAACGCAACGAACATCCAGCCCTTCATCCGCTGCATGTAGGCCATTTCCTCCCGACTACTGGTTAGCAAGCCGACCACATGGTCAGACAAAAGAATCCAGAGCAGGCCGAAAACGGCATACGCCAGCGTGACGCGCAAATACGGTTTCATGGGGGAGGCGGGGTTAGGGCCGAAAGCATTCCGAGTGGAAGCGATTCCCATGCCGCCGACAACCCTCTCGTGCACCCCAGACGACTCGCGCCCTATCTCCAATGATACGCAAAAGCGACATTGCCCGCGTCGCTTCTTGAGCTACAACACCAAGCATGAAACTCGCCCTTGTCTCGTTCGCCGTCGCTCTGAGCCTCATCACCTCCACCTCGGCCAAAGTCGAGACTTGGACCGACTTGGACGGTCGCAACATGGAGGCCGAACTCATCTCCACGAGCGACAAGTATGCCTCCTTCCGCAAGACCGACGGCACGCGCTACGTTTTCCCTTTGGATAAACTCTCCGAAGCCGACCAAGCCCGTGCCCGTGCCGCGTCCGGTAAAGTCGTGGTGACCGGCACCGATACCAGCGCCACGTCCGCCCCAGCCGCCGCCGCACCTGCCCCCGCGCCCGCCATCGCCGGCAAACTCACGTCGGAGCTCACCGGCAAGCTGGTCGCCCTCAAGGGCAAGACCCTCGCGCCCCACGCCCGTGAAAACATCCTCGGCGCCAAATACTACGCCATCTACTTCTCCGCCCATTGGTGTCCGCCCTGCCGCGGCTTCACGCCCGAACTCGTCGACGCCTACAAAGACCTGAAAAAGAAAAATCCCGACTTCGAAGTCGTTTTCGTGAGTAGCGACGAGGACAAAGACGCCATGCAGGGGTATATGGCGGAATACAAAATGACTTGGCCCGCCGTGCGCTTCGACCTTTCCAAGGGCCTGAGCGCCGTCCGCAAATTTAGCGGCAATGGCATTCCCAATCTCGTCTTCGTCACCGCCGACGGCGAGGTGCTCTCCTCAAGTTACGTGGACGGCAAATACGTCGGCCCACGCAAGGTCCTCAAGGATATCCAAAAGACCCTCGCTGCAAAAAGCTAAGCGCGTGTCCTCTGCGCTGACGGGCGCGCAACACGGATCCGCTTTTCGTCAGGGGAATCAAGGGAGCGAGCTTCCCCAGCCCTCCGTTAACTCTTTCTGCGCGCCGCCTTCGCCGCTTTTTTAGATTTTTCCTTGGCCTTCGTCGAAGGCACCACGACTACCGGACACGGCGCTTTTTTGAGCACGGCGTTGGTGGTGCTGCCCACCAGCAAATCGTAAAACGCCGTATGTCCGTGCGAGCCCAACACGATGTAACTGGCACGCACCTTTTTTGCCTGATCGATGATGTTCCCCGCAGCGAAACCGCTCACCATGCGCGACGTGACCGGAATGCCCTTATCCGAGATCGATTTCTCCAGATGCGCGATCTGCCGAAGCGCTGCGGTCTCGTTCACTGCGATGGTTTCGCGCAACACATCAGCCGTTAGTCCATAGTCCGTGGTGATGACAGGATGCTGCACGGCATGGAGCAAAACCACCCGACCGCCGGTCGCCCTAGCCAGATCAAGAGTCGCCGCCAGCACGCCACGCGTAGCCGAGGAAAAGTCCACAGGGGTAAGGATCGTTTTCATAGCCAAAAGATAACGTCACCTACCGTAATACGCAATCGGGCCCAGCCCCCATATCCAGCCCACCCTTATCCTCGCGGACGCTGCCCTCGCTTCTATCAACCGATTCGGCTAGTCGATTGGGGTTCTTAACCCTCCGCGACCTTCCGCTCCACCTATGAACTTCGTTTTAAAGTCCGGCTTTTGGATCTGTTCGCTCCTGTTTCTCGCCGGCTGTTCCCGCGAACAAGAACCGCCCCACGCACAAGGTGCGTATGTGGACATCCCGTTGAGCAAATCCGGCGTCTCCCAATCCGGACGTTATCTCTTAACCTTCGCCAAGACGCCCGAGGCTCCGACGCGTGGACACCTCTCGATTACCTCGCGAGAGCCATCCACCCACAAAACGTGGTCAGCGCCCTCCGAGTATGATGCCACCACCACCTGGACCATGTGGGATGAAAACGATAACGTCTGGGTCTATCAAAAAAAGCTCGGCCTCTCGGTGTGGCGCAAAGACATCGCCACTTTCACGTGGACGGAAGA
>JBEVND010000445.1:0-8251 GCA_040508285.1 Rariglobus sp.
GGCGTCGGCAGCATCTGCTCCATCGACAGCGGCCTCTGGGTGATCATCGCGTTTTATAATTTCATCACTACAACCGGTGACCACGATTTCCTGCGACAGCACGCCGAGCGCCTCCAGCTCGCGATGAACTGGCTCAGCGCCCACGACAGCAACAACGATGGGCTCCTTGAAATCCCCGAGGCGGGCGATTGGACCGATCTCTTCGGCCGCAGTTACAACGTCCTTTACGACGAGGTGCTCTGGTATCGCGCCAACGTCTGTTACGGTCGCCTGCTTGAGTTCATGGGCGACTACGAACGCGCCACCGATTACCTCCGCTGGTCGCAAAACATCCGCACGCGCGTGCTCGATCTTTTCTGGCCAAGCACCACGCCCACCGCCGCCGACAAACACCCCAATCGTTTCGCTGACCGCCAGTTCGGCCTTGGTGACACCCAATACCTCATCGCCGAAATCACGCCGTTTGCCTTCAACTGGCGCTGCGACGTCTACGCCAACGTCCTTGCGTATCTGATGAACCTCCTCGACGCCGACCGCGCGCGAACCGCCTTCCGTTTTATGTGGGGCGTGGGCGTCAACGAGCCGCACCCCGGCGCCAACTTGTATCCTGTCGTTCAAGCCGGCGATCCCGACTGGCGCGCCTACTACACCGTCAACTTGCTCAACCTGCCGCACCATTATCACAACGGCGGCATCTGGCCGTTCATTGGTGGCATGTGGGTGCGTTTTATCCATCGCCTCGGTTTCCACGAAGTCGCCTGTCGCGAACTCGTGCGTCTCGCCAAACTCAACCAGCTGGGCCGCGATCAGGAGTGGGAGTTCAACGAATGGGCCCACGGCCAGACCGGTCGCCCCATGGGCAAGGCCTTCCAAGCGTGGTCGGCTGCCTGCTTCATCCGCGCCTGTCAGGAAATCGAAGCCGATCCCGCTCATCTAACGAACGACTAATCCCATCTGCCCGCTTTTGCGGACCCGCTCTTGTTCTCCTGCATTCCAAACTCAGCCGGGCTGCGGAAGTAGAGCGGTTGAGCGTGAAGCAAAAGCCCCACTCAACCATGCCCGATCCCCAAGCTCCCCGCATTCTCTGCTTCGGTGAAATCCTCTGGGACTTTCTCCCTGACGGTCTCTTCGCCGGAGGCGCACCCTTCAACGTCGGCTACCATCTCAAACAACACGGTGCCGACGTGCGCCTCGTTTCCGCCGTGGGCCGCGATCTCCTCGGCGAAGAGCTACTGCGCCGCCTCCGTGATTGGAAACTGGATACCGATCTTATCACACGCCACAGCGGACTTCCCACGGGCTACGTCCGCGCCCTGATCGGTGACAACGGCGACGCTCAATACGAAATCACCCAGAGCGTCGCCTGGGACCAGATTTTTATGAACCAGGACGTCGCCCAAGCCGCCATCGGCGCGCAAGCCCTCGTATTTGGTTCGCTTGCCCAGCGTTCGCCATTCAACCGCACCGTTCTCAACCGCATTTTCGACGTTCTTCCCGGTCGCGACGAAGCCTGGCGTGTATTCGACGTAAACCTACGCGCTCCTCACGATGACCTTGAGCTGGTGCGCTCACTCGCGCCCCGCGCCACGTTGCTCAAACTCAATGCCGACGAAGCCGCGCGCCTCTGCGGCGAGTCCGCCGCGCCCGCGACAGACATCGCCGGTAACGAGGAGGCTCATGCGCGTTCGCTCGCTTCCACCACCGGCTGCCCGATCATTTGTATTACATCCGGAGAGAGCGGCGCCGGCTTGTTGCGCGACGGGACTTGGCACTGGGAAAACGGTCGAAAAGTGGAGGTCGCGGATACAGTTGGTGCCGGCGACTCGTTCCTCGCCTCGCTTCTTTTCCATCTGCTCCAGCGCAAGCTCTCCGACCGCGAAGCTCTGGCCAAAGCCTGCCGCACTGGCGAATGGGTGGCGTCTCAACGCGGTGCCACGCCGGCCTATGATTTGAATCGAACCGTGATGTAACGTCACCATCGCGACCATAAAAAAACGCCCGTGAAAACGGGCGTTTTGTTTTGAAGAAACGACCCACGATGTGTCGCTAATTTGCGAAGGATCACCGATTAGATTGAAACCCGGCGAACGGCGGAACCAGTTGAACCGGCACGAGCTTCAGCGCGCTTGGCCGACATCGACTGGGTAACCACTGCGAGCTTCGGAGCGACTTGCAGCCAGGCGACTTGGGCGAGCGTGGCCGTGCCGACGGCCATCAGGACACCGCCCATGACCAGCAGCCAAAGTTCACGCACGCCGGTGACGGTCGGGAGAAAGTGCAGGGCGGCCATGATCATACCGGCCGAGATAAATCCAAGGGCGTTGGGCGTGTTCATCTTCATAATACCCCTCCTATCGCCAGATGTGTGCCAGTCGTGACGTCGAACTCTAAGCCGCTGTTTTTTCGCGCCTTAACTTTGTAGCAGCTTTGTTCCGCTAAAATTCCCATTGCAAAGCGCAACACCTGCTCGCGCCGCCATTGCAGCGTGCAGTCAGGTTTTCCTTATAAGCCGCCCGACGCGATCTCGCTCACTGTATCTGAAAACCCACGTTGAAGGAGCGCACGCCTCGAAATCTCACGCACGCCTATCCACCAATATTCATCCGCAACTGGCGCTGCAGCCAACGCTTCAATCAACTCATTGCTCAACGAATCCAACCGCGGCCTGATCTGCGTGCGCAAATCCAGCGGCGCCGTGCGCGGTCGCTCGGCGGTTCCAGCCGCCCAAGCCGCCAGCAATTCGGTTTGAACTTCGCGCGAGGCCGCTATTTGTGCGCTGAAGAATTTCTCCACCCGATCTCGCGAAAGCCCGGCCGCTTCCCCTTGTTTCACCAAAGCAGCCAGCAACGCCTTTTCGCGATCCACATCAAGCACCGGCGCACCGGTCTGTGCCTTAGTCCATGCAACCTCGCGCGCGATCTCCAGCCGTGCAGCCATCCCCTTCACCAATCGTGAATGCAGCGGCTCATCCTTGGTTGACGACGGCGTGCAACAACCCGCCAGCAGAAACAAACCGGCGCACAATCCGCTTAGGAGAAAAGCACGGCGTTTCATGCGTAAAGCCTCTCGTGCCGCGTCACAAATCCCCGAGCTGCGGACGCAGCACGATTTCTTCGATCACCGTGTTACGGCCCAAACGATAAATATCGAAGAACGCCCGTGCCACGTCCTCGGCCGGCATGATGCGTTCCTTCTTCACGCCGCTCTCCGACCACGACGGCGACCAAGTCGCCCCGGGATGCACGCAGCACACGCGCACACCGTGATCTTTTGTCTCGGCGCGCAACACCGCCGCGAGGCCGGTCACGCCAAACTTCGCCGCGCAATAAGCCGCGCTGTTCGGATACGCCCCCAGCCCGGCGATCGAGCTCATAAAAAAAACATCGCCGTGTTTCTGGGCGATCATCGCCGGCACGAACGCCTGCGTAACCAAAAATGCACTACGCAGGTTGGCGGCGACAATGCGGTCGAAGTCATCGACGGTCGTCTCCACGAACGGCGCCGCCTCGAACACGCCCGCGTTGTTGATCAACACATCCACCGACCCAAAGTGTTTTTTGACCGCCGCGGCCATCGAGGCGACCTGGTCCTCTTCGGCGACGTCACAGACGAACGCCTCCGCTTTTGCGCCCAATTTCTCGCACGCACACGCGACCTTCGCGAGGTTGTCCATGTTACGAGCCGCCAGCACGAGCAGCGCAGCCTTCCCCAGCTTTCGCGCAAACACCTGGGCGATTTCTTCGCCGATGCCTTGGGACGCTCCCGTGATCAAGATCACGGTCTTCTTCGTTTTAGCCGACCGCTTGGTTTGTTTAGCTTTCTTCATGGGTGTGTCTCCGCGCTTCCGTGATTAAATAAATTTGCCCGAGTGATTCAGCAGCGCAGCAGACCGAAGTCCGTGAAATCCGCCGCGAGTCCACCCGGCACGCCTTTGCAGATCACGCTCACTGCATCGTGCGAGTGCAGCGACTCCTGATGCGAACACGCGACTTGAAAATCGGCGATGCGTTTGTCCTTCGCGAGTTCGGCGTAGAGGAGGCGCGCGGCGTCTTCGACGAACTTCAGGTGCGCGCCGTTCAACTCGGCGAACGCCTGCTCATCCTCGCGCTTCACCATGACCTGCGTCTCGGTGCGCAACGCGCGCACGCACAGCGCCTGAATGTCTTCGATCCAGATTTTTTTGCCTTCGACCTCCTCGATGATGAGACGTGCCTTGCTGCGTTGCGAATGCGGCACTGTGTAGGCACCGCGTTTGTCGCGCGCGTGCTCAGACAATTCCGCCGAGCACGGGCAGGCCGACGAATACACAAAATCGAACTGGATAAACCGGCGGTAACGTCCGTCGGCGGTCATCACCCCCTCGAAGGCGACGTCGTAAAATTGGTAGCCTTGCAGCCCGCTGCGCAGACTCGATTGGAGCATCGGATACGAGAACCGGATTTTCAGGCGGGCCGCCTTGCTCTCCACTTTGCGCAGGTAGGACTTCAACACCTTGCCCATCCACTCGCCGGTCGTGAGGCCGTTTTTGTGATCGTAGAACGACCGCATGATGCGGCTCATGTTGATGCCTTTGAGCTCGGCCTGAAGCGAAACCGTCCCGGTGACACTGGTTTCGAGCGTCAACGTCTTGCCGGTCTTCGTGCGATATTTGAGCGGCAGTTTGAAACCTGAGATGCCGACCTGCTGGATCGGCACGGTTGCGCCGGGAATCGCCTCGGCCGTCTCCATCATATCGGGCAACGTGGCGCGGTAGGCGGGCGTGACTTTGAACTTTGTATCGTAGCCGCGCTTGATGCGCGGAGACGCACCGGCGGCGGTGCGATGGAGATACATGGGCTGCGACTGTTTCTTGGATGGCATGTTCGTTTTTGTTTTTGGAAACGTCCGGCGGGTGACGATAACCGCTCGCAGACGTTTTGAAGGGTGAAGTGAAGAGGGTTGGAAAAGCGGAGGGTATCAGCTGCGGCAATACCGAGAGAGCGAGAGCTGCAATTCGGTGGCGCGGACGCCCATCACGCGACGTCCGGGCCGTGGTATTCGGCGAAGTTGCGCGGCGTTTCGTAGAGTTTTACTGAATACAGCCGGCCGGCCGGGATGTGGGGCTCGAGTTCGTTCCAGAACGCGATGACCAGATTTTCGGTGGAGGGAATCACTCCGCGCAGAAAATCCACCTGATCGTTGAGATTACGGTGATCGCATTTGTCGACGATGTGCGTGTTGAGCAAATCCTTGAGATCGCCGAGATCCATAATGCAACCGGTTTCCGGATCGGGCTGACCGCGCAGAGAAACTTCCAGCACGTAATTGTGCCCATGCCAGTGCGGATTGGTGCAGAGGCCGAATTGCTTCTCGTTCCACGACTGGCTCTTCGACGGATTCCACAGCCGGTGAGCCGAATTGAAATGAACCTGCCGGGTGATCGTCACGACGCCTTTCAGCGGACGCAGGAGCGGTGCGGTGGGTTTAGGATGGGCGGCTTTCTTGGGCATGCGAAGGCTTATGAGGTAACATAAAAGCCCGCGCGGTCAATTCACGGGCAGCATCATACGCAACTCCGATGGCCGTATCGGAAAAAACCACCTTGCACGTCCGCGCTGCAGTCCCTTCATCGGCAGCGACAATGGCGATGCGTTTCAGAATCCTTGGCAGCGGCAGTGCGGGCAATTGCGCCGTGCTGCGCACCGAGCAGACGCGCGTCCTCATCGATGTCGGGTTCACGCAGCGCAAGTTGAAGCAACTCCTCCACGAGGCTGAAGAAGCGCTGGAGCACATCGACGCGGTTTTTATCACCCACGAACACGGCGACCACTGTGCCGGAATCGATGGATTAAAAAAATTCCCGCACATCAAGGTCTTCGCCAACGCGGCCACCGCGCGCGCCATTCAGTCTAAAACCGACCACAAGATCGAGTGGCAGATTTTCGAGACCGGCTCCCGTTTCCACTTCCGCGACCTCGAGGTCGAGAGTTTCCACGTCCCCCACGACGCACAGGAACCGGTGGGCTTCACGTTCTCGCACGGGCATGAGGAGGATTTATTCACCCCCCGTCGCCGCCTCGCCTGGCTGACCGATCTCGGTCACGCCCCGCTGCACATTCACGAACGTATCCGCGACGTCGATGTGGTGGTCGTCGAGAGCAACCACTGCCCTCGCCTGCTCGAGGCCGACATGAAGCGTCCGTGGCCCACCAAGCAACGCATCGCCGGCCGCCACGGACACCTGTCCAACGAGCGCATGCGCGAACTCCTCGAAGCCGTGGCCAGCCCGCGTTGGCGCCACGTTTTCTTCACTCATCTTTCTCGTGACTGTAACAGCCACGAGGCGATCGAAACCTCGATCGCCGGTTTGCGCACCCGCCTGACGTGCCAGTTCAATATCGTCGCCTCGGGCGGCGGAACCGCCGTCTGCGAGTTGTAGCAAATTCAATGCAATTTAATGCAACTAATCTGAGCACGAGGCTTGCTTAGAGGGTTGACCATTAGCCGGCCGAATGGCCTATCTCTTTTCGCTTATGCATACGTCCACGTCCCTTCGTCGCACCAAGATCATCTTCACACTCGGCCCTGCCACCCAAGGCGAGGAGATGCTCGAAAAACTCATCCTCGGTGGCGCCGACATCGCTCGTCTCAACATGGCCCACGGCAACCACGAATGGACCCGTGCCGTCATCCGCCGCATCCGCGCCGTGTCCGCCAAAGTCGGCCGCGAGATCGCCATCATGATGGACATCAAGGGCCCTGAGATTCGCACCGGTGACGTCGAAGCTCCCATCGAGCTTAAGGTCGGCGAGACGTTCGACTTCACCGTGAAGCCCGGTGACCGCGAAGGCGGCGAGGAAATCCGTTCGGTTAACGTGAACTACCAGGATCTCGTTAACGACATCCACGTGGGCGACATCGTGCTCGTTGACAGCGGCCTCATGCGTTTCGAAGTCCTCCAGAAGGACAACAATCACATCCGCTGCAAAGTGCTCACCCCGGGCGCGCTCAGCTCCCGTCGCCACATCAATCTCCCCGGCGTGAAGGTGAACCTCCCGTCCTTCACCGAGAAGGACCGCCTCGACACGCTCATGGGCATTGAGGAAGGCATCGATTTCGTGGCGTTGTCCTTCGTTCGTGAAGCTCAGGACATCGTCCAGCTCCGCGAATTCCTCACCACCAACAAGTCCAAGGCCAAGATCATCGCCAAGATCGAGGATCAGACCGCCATCGCCAACCTCGAGGAAATCATCGTTGCGACCGACTCGCTGATGGTGGCCCGCGGCGACCTCGGCATCGAGTGCCCGCTCGAAGACCTGCCCGTCATCCAGCGCCGCGCCGTGCAGTCCTGCTTCCATCACGGCAAACCCGTCATCATCGCCACGCACACGCTCGAATCGATGATCAGCTCTCCGGTTCCCACCCGCGCCGAGATCACCGACGTCGCCAACGCCGTTTACGAAAAAGCCGACTGCGTCATGCTCTCCGGCGAAACCACCGTCGGCAAATACCCCATCGAGTGCGTGCAGACCCTGGACAAGATCGCTCGTCGCATCGAGCAGGAAGGCCCGTTCGACTTCGCCGAGCCCGAGCACGTCACCGGCGACAAGATCAAGCTCCTCCAGTCCGCTGTTCTCCTCGCGCACCAGATCCCCGACTCCGCGATCCTCACGTTCACTCGCCAAGGTTTCATGGCCGGCGGACTCGCCGCGCTCCGTCCTGCGGTCGCTCCGATCTTTGCCATGACTAACTCGGTCGAAACGCTCCGCCAGCTCCGCATCATGCGCAGCGTCGAACCGTTCATGCTGTCGCTTGATTCCGATCCCAACGAAACCATCGAAAAAGCCATCTCCCTCCTTGTTCGCGAAGGCCGCGTGCAGATTGGCGACAAACTGATCGTCGCCACCGACATCCTCACCGAGGACCGCCTGGTCGACAGCGTGCAACTCCGCACGGTGCGTTAATTAAACCCCGCGGCTAATCCGGTCGTTCATTCCACGCTCGATCCCACCGAAGCCCGCCTTCTCACTAAGGCGGGCTTTTTTGCGTCACTTGGACCATCCTTACCATGAATGATCTCTAGGAACTAGCTGCCGTAAAAACATCCAAACTATTCACTTGATCACCCGTGTGCACTCCAGCGAGTAGAGCTGTGTCCAGTAACCCTGCTCATAGACGTCGCCCACTTTCAGCACGCCCTCGAATGTTAGCGGCGTGTCCATCAGGTTCGGGACCGCATCGCCAGTTTTCACCGCGACGATGAATTCCCAAA
>JBEVND010000448.1:0-6724 GCA_040508285.1 Rariglobus sp.
GACGAGGTGAAGCGGTGCTTGGTGGAGAGTTAGACGAAGAAGGCGGTGGCCGAGCTGCTGGGGGCCGCAAATCTAGGGTGCTTAAGCGGGGATCGCGTGGTTGCGAAGGTATGTCGCCGTATCTCCCGTTTCGCGATTGTAATGCAATTGACGCCGGTGAGTGGGCGACGTCCAATTACCGTTCCGTGTTCGGTCACGATGCTTGCGGCGGCCGGGTAACCGTCCCTCTTCAGCTCTTCGATTTTAAGCAGGGTTGATTCAGGTGTTGGTAAACGCAGAGGTCCGCCCCGGACACGCCCCTTACTTTTACGATCAGATGAACTCAAAAACCATCCTACTTGTGGAGGACGACCCCAATGATCGCCTCTTTTTTTCCAGGGCGGCGCAGAAAGCGGGCATCACTGCACCTGTCCAAGCCGTTTCCGACGGACAGGAAGCGATCGATTATATTTCCGGGGCTGGGGCGTTTGCGGAGCGGACGCGATATCCATTGCCCGATTTGGTGGTGCTGGACTTGAAGCTACCGCTGGCCACGGGTTTCGAGGTGTTGCGCTCGCTTCGTGGGCGGGCCGATACGCGTTATGTGCCGGTAGTCATCCTGACTTCCTCTCAAAACGAGACGGATATCGCACAGGCTTACACTTTGGGTGCGAATGGTTTTTTGGTGAAGCCCTCCAGTCCTGAAAAACTTTTAAATGTCGTGCTCGCACTTAAGGATTTTTGGCTGACCCATAATCACACTTACTACGCAGTCCCTCCTGCCGGTTCGAATCCGGCGAATGGGCACAACGCCTCCCACACTTTATGAACGACGGAAACTCAACTCTATCGACAGCCGGCCGATCCAGCGGACTCGCGCGCAAATCTTTGCGCTCGCGGAGCGTGCTTCCGCTCTTAGTCGGATTTTGCGCCGTCGTGGTATTCTTCGTCACGAGCAGCCTGACGGGTTATAACAAGATCCGCAGCTTGCGGGACAACTCGCAGATGGTGGCGCACACCCACACCGTCATTAAAACGTTGGAGAGCATCCTTTCGTTGGCGAAGGATGCGGAAACCGGACAACGCGGATATCTGCTGACCGGCGAGGCGGCCTATCTCGAGCCCTACAGCGAGGCTTTGAAGCGGATCGAGGTCCGCGTCGCCGACTTGGAGCGCTTAATTGTGGACAACCCTGCGCAGCTCGGACGCGTCCCGATGCTGAAATATCATATCGCGAACAAGCTCGGCGAATTGGCGGAAACCATCGAGCTGCAGCGGAGCCGTGGACCGGAGGCCGCGCTGGTCGTTGTGCGTTCCGATCGCGGAAAAATCTTCATGGATGCGTTGCGGCAGAACATCGGCGAGATGGTGGCGGCCGAGGAGCAATTACGCAGCCGGCGGCTGGCCGAGTCTGACTTGGCCTTTAGGACCGCGGTTTGGAACAGCATCGCCGTCAGCGTAGTGGGGCTGGTTTTGGCGACGGTGATCACGTGGTTGTTGCGACGTGTTGAAGTAGCGAAGCAACGTCAGGAGTGGATTCAATCCGGCCAACTCCGCTTGGCTGGTCAGCTCGTCGGCGAACAAAAGGTCGATGATCTCGCTGACAATGCGCTGCGTTTTCTCAGCGATTATTTGGAGGCTCAGGTGGGCGCGATGTATATCGAAAAAGACGGTGCGTTTCAGCGCTTCGCCACCTACGCGTTGCCGACGATGGACAAAGTCCCCGAGCGGATTCGCTTGGGCGAAGGATTGCTGGGCCAGGTCGCCAAAGATGGAAAACCCGTTTCCGTGGACGACGTTCCGGATGGCTACCTGACCATTGGCTCCGCGATGGGCCAACGCCGGCCACGGCATTTGCTCATTGTTCCTGCGACGGTCGATGGCTCGGTTAATGCGGTGATCGAGTTCGGTTTTTTCAAACGCGTGCCGTCCGATGCCTTGGAGTTGCTCGATCGGGTGGGCGAATCAATTGGCGTGGCGGTTCGGTCCGCCCGCTATCGCGCCCGCGTTCAGGAATTGCTTGAGGAAACCCAAGCGCAGTCGGAAGAAGTGCAGGCGCAGAGTGAGGAGTTGCGCGTTTCCAACGAGGAGCTGGAAGAGCAGACCCGCGCCTTGAAGGAGTCGCAGGTGACCATGGAGGAACAGCAGGCCGCGCTCGAACAGACGAACGCGCAGCTCGAGCAGCAAACAAAGGTCCTGGCCAAGCAGAAGGGCGATTTGCACCGCGCGACAAACACGTTGGAAAAACAGGCACGAGCCGTGGAGCAGGCCAGCCGCTACAAGTCCGAGTTCTTGGCGAACATGTCGCACGAACTTCGCACGCCGCTAAACTCGTCGCTGATCCTCGCGAAGCTTTTGTCGGATAACAAAGGCGGAAACCTCACCGAGGAACAGGTGAAGTATGCACAGACCATCCAGTCCGCCGGCAACGATTTGCTCGGCCTGATCAACGAGGTGCTCGACCTGTCCAAGGTCGAATCGGGCCACATCGAGGTCATCCCCGAACCCGTCGAAGTGGCGCGTCTGGCCGAGAACCTGCGCGGCATGTTTAGCCCGATCGCGACGCAAAAGGGTGTGGCGTTCCGCGTGCACGTGTCGCCCAAGGTTCCTGAAAGCCTGGTGACCGATTCGCAACGACTGGAACAGGTCTTGAAAAACCTGCTGTCCAACGCGCTCAAGTTTACCGAGCGCGGCGAAGTGACACTGGTTATCGACCGCGCCAAGGACGGTCGAGTGACCTTGGCCGTGAGCGACACCGGCATCGGCATTCCGCCCGAACAGCAACAGATTATCTTCGAGCCGTTCCGTCAGGGTGACGGCACGACGAACCGCAAATATGGCGGCACGGGCCTGGGCCTTTCCATCTCGCGTGAACTGGTTCGCCTGCTCGGCGGAGAAATCCAGCTGTCGAGCGAAGCCGGTAAAGGAAGTGTATTCACTGTTCTGCTACCGGAAATCTACAGCGGCGCTGCCGATGCCTCGAGCGAGGTGGTTTCATCGGGCAAATTCGAGACCAAGCCGGTCGTCCACGAAGCTCCGACGCCCGTGCGTTTTTCGAGCCAGTCCGCGGCGCGGGTGATTCCGGATGATCGCGACCGGTTGAAGGGCGATGGGCGCTTTATTCTCATCGTGGAGGATGATGAGCCGTTCGTGCACATCGTGGCCGATCTCGCTCATGAAATGTCGTTCCAGTGTCTCGTCGCCACCACGGCGGAGGACGCGCTGACATTGACGCGCCAATACCTGCCCAGCGCCGTCGTGCTCGACCTCGGTTTGCCGGACAACTCCGGCCTCTTTGTGCTCGAACGACTCAAGCAGGACGCACGCACCCGCCACATCCCGGTGCACGTCGTCTCGGCGAGCGACTACACCGATAAAGCCCTCTCGATGGGGGCGATCGGTTACATGCTCAAGCCGGTCAAGCGTGAGCAACTCGCGCAGGCGTTCGAGAAACTCGAGCTGCGCCTGACGCAAAAACTGCAACGCGTCCTGATCGTCGAGGACAACGAAGTGCAGCTCGACAGTTTGCGGCTTCTGCTCGGTTCGGGCGGTGTCGAAACCGTCGGCGTGCTCACGGCTGGCGAATGTTTGGAGCAACTGAAGGCCAACACCTTTGACTGTATGGTGCTCGACCTGACGCTGCCTGATGCCTCGGGCTTTTCACTGCTCGAAACGCTCTCGACCAGCGAGCAACACTCGTTCCCTCCGGTCATTGTTTACACCGGCCGGGAGTTGAGCGCGTCCGAGGAGCAGCGGCTGAGGAAGTATTCAAAGTCGATCATCATCAAGGGCGCCAAATCGCCCGAACGTCTGTTGGACGAAGTTACCTTGTTCCTCCATCAGGTGGTGTCGGAGTTGCCTGCCGAGAAACAGGACATGCTCGAGAAAGTGCGCGGGCGTGACGACACGTTGGAAGACCGGCGCATCCTGCTGGTCGAGGACGACGTTCGAAACGTGTTTGCGCTCACCAGCCTGTTTGAGCCTTACGGGGTAAAACTTACGGTCGCTCGCAATGGCCGTGAGGCCTTGGACGCCCTTGAAAAGAGCTTATCCACCGGCGGCGCAGGCGTGGATTTGGTTTTGATGGATCTCATGATGCCCGAAATGGACGGCATGACTGCGATTCGTGAAATCCGTAAACGCCCCGTATGGAAGAAGCTTCCGATCATCGCACTCACCGCCAAGGCGATGAAAAATGATCGTGAGCAATCGCTGGATGCCGGCGCGAACGACTATCTGGCAAAGCCGCTGGATGTGGAGAAACTGCTTTCGCTGGTTCGGGTCTGGATGCCGCGATGAGAAGTGCGACCGCCAAAACCGAGGAGATCGAGCTGCAGCTGCTGCTCGAGGCGCTTTACCAGCAATACCACTACGATTTTCGTGGGTATTCGCTGGCCTCGGTGAAGCGTCGAATCGCGCAGGCACTCGTGCTTTTTAAGTGCCCGAGCATTTCCGCGCTTCAGGAAAAGTTGCTGCACGAGCCCGGGATGATCCCGCAACTGATTGCTTATCTCACTGTTCAGGTGAGCGAGATGTTCCGCGATCCGTCCTATTTCCGGGCTCTGCGGGAAACCGTGGTGCCTCACTTGAAGACGTATCCGTCGCTCAAGGTGTGGGTGGCGGGTTGCAGCGCGGGTGAGGAGCTTTATTCGCTCGCGATCCTTTTTCGCGAAGAAGGTTTGGAGAGTCGGACGATTTTTTACGCCACGGATATCAACGCGGAGGCGCTCAAAAAAGCCGAGGCCGGCATCTATGATCTCGATCGCGTGGCTCTCTTCACGGAGAACCATCGGAAATCGGGAGGGAAGACGTCGTTGTCGGATTATTACACCGCGGCCTATGGCGGCGTGAAGTTCGACAAGTCGCTGCGGGAACGCGCTGTGTTCTCCGATCACAGCCTCGTAACCGACTCGGTGTTTGCTGAAGTGCATCTCGTGTCCTGCCGAAATGTGATGATCTATTTCAACCGCGAGTTGCAGGATCGCGCGATCGGCCTGTTCCAAGATGCGCTCGTGCGACGCGGCTTCCTCGGCCTTGGCCTCAAAGAAAGCCTGCACTTCTCGGCGCATGCCGGCTCCTTTACGCCCTTTGCGTTGGAGCAGCGCATCTACCAAAAAAGGGGAGATCGATGAGCGCGTCTTCTTCCGTGGGCTCATTGAAACCAGCAGCCGATCCGGTTGAATGCGTCATTATCGGAGGATCGGCCGGCGCGATCGACGTGCTGTTGACCCTTTTGCCCGCTTTGCCTCGGGACTTTCCTTTTCCGGTCCTGGTGGTGGTCCATCTGCCGCCGAACGACCGCAGCTTGTTGCCCGAAATCTTTGGGCCTCGTTGCCAACTCGCTGTGAAGGAAGCGGAAGATAAGGAACCGATCCGCGGTGGCACTATCTACTTCGCTCCGCCCAACTACCACCTGCTCGTGGAATCGGACTTCACTCTATCACTCTCAAGCGACGAACCCGTGTATTATTCGCGTCCCGCCATCGACATCTTGTTCGAGTCCGCCGCCGATGCCTATGGCAACAGCTTGCGTGCGGTGGTCCTCACGGGCGCCAGTAGCGACGGGGCGGCCGGGCTGCGGGCGGTCCATCGCGCCGGGGGCCAAACCTACGTCCAGCGTCCCGATACCGCGGAAGCCGCGCTGATGCCTCAGCGCGCCCTTGAAACTTGCCCTGCGGCTCGATCACTCGACCTTTCTCAACTCGTGCACGCCCTTCTCGCCCAGCCCAAGACTCGTCCTAGCCAACCGTGAACGACGCCACGCCCGTGAACAGTCCCATCAAGTTCCTCCTCGTGGATGACCTTGCGCCCAATCTGCTCGCCTTGGCGGCACTGCTGAAACGCGACGGACTGGAACTTCTCCATGCACAATCGGGCGCGGCGGCACTGGAGATCCTTCTCGTTCATGAAGTGGCGTTGGCGATTCTCGACGTGCAGATGCCGGGCATGGACGGCTTCGAACTGGCGGAGTTGATGCGTGGCACGGAACGCACCCGCCGCGTGCCCATTATTTTCCTCACGGCTGGAGCCGTGGATATGCAGCGGCGGTTTCGCGGCTATGAACTCGGAGCGGTGGACTTTCTGTTCAAGCCGGTCGAGCCGCACATGCTGCAGAGCAAAGCCGGTGTTTTCTTCGAACTGGCCAAGCAGCGTGAACAGCTGCGCGCGGCGCAGCAAAAGCTATCCCACTATGCAGCCGATTTGGAGCGGACGGTCGCGGATCGCACGGCGCAACTACAGGAGACGGTTCAGGAGCTGGAGGCCTTTTCTTACAGCATCGCGCACGACATGCGCGCGCCCCTGCGCGGCATGCAAAGCTTTGCCCAGCTCCTCATCGAGGATCACGCCGGCGGTCTGGATCCCACCGGGCGCGATTTTCTCCATCGCATCGCCGGCTCTGCCAACCGTCTGGATGCGTTGATCTGCGATGTTCTGGACTACACGCGGGTGCTGCGGGCCGATGTCGAGTTGGCTCCGGTGAATCTAAACCGGTTGATCGATGACATCATCGCCACGTATCCGAATTTCCACTTCACGAAGGCGGATATACGGGTGGAGGGGAATCTTCCGCAGATACTCGGCCATGAGGCTTTTCTCACCCAATGTCTCTCGAATCTCCTCGGGAACGCCGTGAAGTTTGCCCAGCCGGGAGTCATGCCCGTGGTCAAGATACGAGCGGAAGATCGCTCCGAACACTCCGGGGTTGCGGGAAAAACCGGACCCAAGCGCGTGCGCCTGTGGATCG
>JBEVND010000457.1:0-3233 GCA_040508285.1 Rariglobus sp.
TGAATACGTCTCCTACACCCTCGGTGATTCCAAGAACTCCGAGATCGAGTGTATCCGCGAAGGCATTACCTATTCGGTTCCCCTCTACGTGAAGCTCCGCCTCCGTGAGGAAGACTTCATCAAGGACGAAGAAATCTACATGGGCGAGATCCCCATGGTGACCGAGCGCGGCTCCTTCATCATCAACGGCGCCGAGCGCGTCGTCGTCTCCCAGCTCCACCGTTCGCCTGGCATCGCCTTCGAGGTCGCCCCGCACGCCAACGGCAAGCCGCTCCATTCTTTCCGCATCATCCCTGACCGCGGCACCTGGCTCGAAGTCCAGTTCGACAACAACGACCTCCTTTACGTCTATCTCGACCGTCGCCGTCGTCGTCGCAAGTTCCTCATCACCACGCTGCTCCGCGCGATTGGTTACAGCTCCGACATTGATATCCTGAACCTCTTTTACGAGATCAAGGACATCAAGATCGCCAAGGCCCTCGACCTTGAGAACGTCTCCACGCTCGTCCTCGTTGAAGATGCCATCGATGCCCAGAAGGGCGTCGTTCTTGCCCGCGCCTTCGAGCCGCTGACCAAGCAGATCGTTCGCACGTTCGAGAAACACGATATCGCAAGTATCCGCGTGATCGATACCGCTTCCGACGAAGGCGCGATCATCCGCGCCCTCAAGAAGGATCCGACTCGTAACGAAGAGGAAGCCCTCAAGGAAATCTACAAGCGTCTGCGTCCGGGTGAGCCCCCGACCACCGCCAACGCCAAGGCTCTCCTCAAGCGCCTGTTCTTCGATCCGAAGCGTTACGACCTCGGTCGCGTCGGTCGTTATAAGATCAATCAAAAGCTCGGCCTCAAGGTCGACCTCGAGCAGCGCATCCTCGAGTCTGGCGACGTCACTGCTGCCACCAAGTATCTCGTCCGCCTCAAGCGCGGCGAGGGCGTCGTGGACGACATCGACCATCTCGGTTCCCGCCGCGTCCGCACCGTCGGCGAGCTCCTCGCCAACCAGTGCCGCGTCGGTCTCAGCCGCACCGAGCGTCTCGTCCGCGAGCGCATGACCATGTATGACCAGTCCGTCGATTCGATCACGCCACAAAAGCTGATCAATCCGAAGGCTCTCACGACCGTGATCCGCGACTTCTTCGCTCGTTCGCAGCTGTCGCAGTTCATGGACCAGATCAACCCCCTCGCCGAGGTCACGCACAAGCGTCGTCTCTCCGCGCTCGGACCGGGCGGTCTTAACCGTGAGCGTGCTGGCTTCGAAGTGCGTGACGTTCACCCGTCCCACTACGGCCGCATCTGCCCGATCGAAACGCCTGAAGGTCCGAACATCGGTTTGATCAACTCGCTGTCGACCTACGCCCGCGTCAACGAATTCGGCTTCATCGAGACGCCCTATCGTCAGGTCAAGGATGGCAAGGTCACCGACAAGATCGATTACCTCACCGCCGACCAAGAAGAAGCCAAGATCATCGCTCAGGCGAACTCCGAGCTCGACGACAAGAACCACTTCGTAGGCAAGGTCACCGTCCGTCAGGACGGCGAGTTCCTCGAAGTTGCCGCCGGCGAAGTCCACTACATGGACGTCTCGCCCAAGCAGGTCATCTCGATCGCGGCCGGTATGATTCCGTTCCTTGAGCACGACGACGCCAACCGCGCGCTGATGGGAGCGAACATGCAACGCCAAGGCGTGCCTCTCCTCCAGGCCGAGTCGCCGTATGTCGGCACCGGTATCGAAGAGCGCGTTGCCCGCGACTCCAAGATCGTCGTGGTCGCTGAAGACTCCGGCATCGTGGCCTTCGTTGATGCCAAGAGCATCGTCGTCACCAAAGACGGCGAACTCCCCCGCAACTTCGAAAAGAGCCCCAAGAGTGATACCAAGAATGGCGTCATTGTGTATGAGCTCCGCAAGTTCATGCGCTCGAATGCCGGCACCTGCTTCAATCAGAAGCCGATCGTCGACAAGGGCCAGAAGGTCAAAGCCGGCGATATCATCGCTGACGGTCCTTCCACTGAAAAGGGCGAGATGGCCCTCGGTCGTAACGTTCTCGTCGGCTTCATGCCTTGGAACGGTTACAACTTCGAAGACGCTATCCTGATCTCCGAGAAGGTGCTCAAGGAAGACATCTTCACCTCCATCCACATCCAGGAGTTTGAAGTCACCGCTCGTGACACCAAGCTCGGGCCGGAGGAAATCACGCGCGATATCCCGAACGTGGGTGAAGAGGCTCTCAAGAACCTCGACCACAACGGCGTTATCCGTATCGGTGCCGAAGTGAAGCCTGGCGACATCCTCGTCGGTAAGATCACGCCGAAGTCCGAGACCGAGCTCGCTCCTGAAGAGAAGCTCCTTCGCGCGATCTTCGGTGAAAAGGCCGCTGACGTTAAGGACACCTCACTGGTCGTCCCGTCTGGCGTCGCCGGCATCATCATGGACGTGAAGGTTTCCAGCCGCGTCGATTTCGAAAAGGAGAAGCTTTCTCCTTCCGATCGCCGTCGTCAGACCAAGCAAATCCAGGAAGATTACAAGACGCAGATGGACAAGTTGCGCGAAGGTCTCACCGAGGCCCTCTCCAACATCCTCCTCGGCGAAAAGATCCCGCTCGACGTCATCAACGGCGAGACCAACGAGATCATCATCCCCGCCAACCGTAAGATCACCAAGACGCTTCTCCGCAAGCTCGCCGCCGTTTCCAAACACGTCGAGATCGACCCGTCCCCGGTTCGTATCAAGATCATGGAAATCATCGGTTCCTACCAGTCGAAGTTCGACGAGCTGGAAACCGACCGTGAGCGCAAGGTCAACAGCATCGAAGCCGGTGAAGACAACGGCAACGGCGCGATCAAGCAGGTCAAGGTCTACATCGCCACGAAGCACAAGCTCGAGGTCGGTGACAAGATGGCCGGTCGTCACGGTAACAAGGGTGTGGTCGCCAAGATCGTTCCCCAGGAAGACATGCCGTTCCTCCCGGACGGCACCCCGGTCGAAATCTGCTTGAACCCCCTCGGCGTGCCTTCGCGCATGAACGTCGGACAGGTTCTTGAGACGCACCTCGGTTGGGCTTGCTCCAAGCTCGGCATGAAGGTCGCGACGCCGGTCTTCGATGGTATCCCCGAGAAGAAGGTCCGCGAATACCTCAAGGACGCCGGTCTGCCCACCACGGGCAAGAGCGTGCTGTTCGACGGTCGCACCGGTGAGAAGATCGATCAGCAGGTCGTGGTCGGCTACATCTACATGA
>JBEVND010000022.1:0-4619 GCA_040508285.1 Rariglobus sp.
TTCGCCCTTTTTCATCATCATCTTCGTGATGACCGCCATCGCTTCGTTGGTCGGCCCCTTCATCTGCACCGCGCCGTCGGACACGCGGTCCTGGGTGACCTTGAAGATATCCTGCTCGACCTTATCGATGAACTCTTCGAGTCCGCCGTCGTAGTTGTAGCAGTTTTCCACCGCACCGGTAGCCACGCGGATGAGTTCCCGCAGAAGGTGCAGCTCGCGGACCTTCTCGATGAAATAGTTGGACTGCGCCGTGGTCGGAATGCGTCCGCTGATCTGCGTGAGATAAGCGTAGCCACCAATCTCGTCGAGCTGGCGGGTGGTCTTCAGCTCCTCGGCGAGAATCTGGAGATCGATCGCGAGGCCCTTATTGTAGAGATCAACCAACTTCTCGAAAATAACGCGATTGGCCGGCACATAAAACGCCGCCGCGATCAGTTTACCTTCCAAGCAGCGCGCGACGATGTCGGCACCATCAAGGAAACAGCACGACAACAAATACTCCTCGGCTTCGATGCTGTGCGGAGGAGTGCGACCGATGATTGAAGCAGCATCACGCGGCTCTTGTGAGTCACGACGTGGACGACGGGAAAATTTGGGCGAGTCTTCAGCCATGCGGAGGAGGAATGAGGCAACCGGCTACCGCGACAGAAGCAAGGCCTGTATGGGGCATTCGGTGTCCCTTCTTTTCACGAGGCGCACAAGTCACGAGGCACGAGGACGAATGCGATAGAAATACCAATTCAAACAAGCATCGCACCAGGCACTCAGGCATGCCGGCCAGACATGATCAGGCCTCGTTGCTCAACAAGCCTAACTGCAAAGAAGCGCACACGTTTCCGGCCCCACCTGAATATTAACGCCTCACTTAACTCGATTTAACCCGCTTCGACAGGGGTAATAAATCCCCGGCTTTTCTTGGTTTTCAGGCACAAAAAAACCGCGGTCCGAGGACCGCGGCTTGAAGTGTGAATCGCTTCAAAGAAAGGCGTGTGCCTTACTTCTTGCGATCGCTGCGCTTGGCCTTCTCGGCGCGGCGGGCAGCCTGCTTCTCGAGAGCGGCGTGCTCGGGATACTCTTCCTTGCTCGCCTTGGGCGCCTCGACGGCGGCCTCGACGATCGGGTTCTCGGAGACGACATCGAACGACACATCGACGGAGACGTCGGCGTGCAGCTTGATCTTCACCTCGTGCTTGCCGAGGGTCTTCACCGGCGTGTGGAGGTGGATCTTCTTCTTGTCGATGTCGATGCCGGCAGCCACGAGCTTGTCGTGGATGTCGTTCGAGGTGATCGCACCAAACATCTTGCCGCCTTCACCGGTCTTGACGGCGAATGCGAGGGAGACTTTGGAGATCTTCTCGGCCAGCGCCTGGGCGCCGGAGAGCTCGGAGGACTCGCGCTCGGTGCGGCGCTTCTTGAGGGCGTCGACGCGCTTGCGGTTGGCCTGCGTGAGGGCGACCGCAAATTTCTGAGGGAGGAGATAGTTGCGGGCGTAGCCGGCGCGGACTTTGACCTGGTCGCCTTCGGCGCCCAGACCGTCAACGGGCTTGAGGAGCAAAACTTCGTTGTGAGCCATGATGGTATATATGTTTGATTTTAATTTTAAGAGGGTGCGAACGCAGGGCGCTTAGAACGGAACGTCTTCGTCGATGTTGTCCTGGGGAGGAGGCGTCGGACGAGCGTTGCTACGCGGAGGGGGCGTGTGGCGTTCGACCGTTTGATCGATGCCTTCGTCGCCGGAAGATGCTGCACGGGGAGCGCCGCCGGCGGGACCGCCAGCTTCGCCACCTTCGCGGCCGCCGAGGAACTGGAAGTTCTCAAGGACGACCTTCATCTTACTGCGTTTCTGACCGGTCGTTTTGTCATCCCAAGTGTCGAGCTTGAGACGGCCTTCAACGAAGAGCGGACGGCCCTTGGTCAGATACTTGGCGACGGTTTCGCCCTGTTTGCCCCAGGCTTCGATATCGACAAAAGTTGTCTCATCGCGGGTGGCACCCGACTCGTCCTTGAACTGACGGTTAACCGCGAGTCCGAACTGGCAGATGGCCGTGCCCTTCGGCGTGACCCGGAGTTCGGGATCACGCGTCAGGTTGCCGATGAGCATTACTTTGTTGAGGGAAGCCATGGGAGCGTTGCGTTCGCCCGGACTCAGACAGTCTGGAGGAAGGTGCGGTAAACGGTGCTGTTAAGGCGGAGGCGCTCTTTGAGGGCGGCCGGGCCGGAGGCGGGAGCGGAGAAGGCGACCTGAACGTAGGTGGCGCCGGGGAGGTTGCGATCGGTGACGCGGGCGAAATCCTTGCGGCCAAGGGTCTCGATAGCGCCGACTTCGCCGTCAACGGCGATGATGTCTTTCTTCACGCCATCGATGATCTGGTCGATGGTGTCTTCCTTGCCGCGGTTATCGAGGATGAAGGTCGCGCGGTAGTTGCGTTTGGTGGTGGTGCTCATTGTGAGTCTCTGCGGTTAAGTTGGTTCATGGCCTTGTCTGCGCCGTGGTCTAGCACGAGGCGGAGTCCGGTCACGTAGCGTTCTAAATTATTTTCGAGGAGGAGGTGTTGAGAAGGAGTGAATTTGCCGAGAACGAAGTCCTTGAGGTCCATCTGCGGCGGGTCTTTGGGACCGATGCCGATGCGGTAACGGATAAATCCGTTGCCGAGTCGCTCGAGCAGGCTGGCCACACCGTTGTGGCCTCCGGCACTACCGCTTACGCTGACTTTCACGAGACCGAGGTTGATCGTGAGGTCGTCATAAACAGCGGTGACCGCGGTGCCGGGGATCTTGTAAAAACCGGTCATCGCCTGCAGCGCGCGACCACTCTCGTTCATAAACGTGAGTGGCTTCGCGAAATAGACGGTGCGACCGGGCTCCGGGTCCCAACGGGCGACCTCCGCCTCGAACGACCTCTGCTTTTGCCAAGCGAGACCGAGCTGACGGGCGAGCGCCTCGACGACGACAAAACCCACGTTGTGGCGGGTTTGATCGTAATCGCGACCTGGGTTGCCAAGACCGGCAACGAGCGAAATGGACATGACTCAAAGAACAATCGCTCAGGCCCATCGCCGTGAAGCGAGGAGCCGTAGCGGCGAAACTTACTTCTTGGCGGGAGCAGCAGCGGGCTTGGCGCCAGCGGCGGGAGCAGCGGCAGCACCGGCGGCAGGAGCAGCAGCGGCACCGGGCTTGGCAGCAGCGGCGGCAGCGGCGGCACCCGCGGCAGGAGCAGCGGAGGCGATTTCGCCCACGGGCTCGACGCACGAGACGACGGGCTGGCCCTTGGAATCAAGGAACTCAACACCGGGGATCGCCTTGAGCGTGCCGACCTTGAACGCCTCGCCGACCTTCAACTCGGTCACGTCGACCTCGATGACAGGAGGGAGATCCTTGGGGAAGCAGCGCACGCGCAGGGTGTGCGTGGCGATTTCCAACACGCCGTTCTGATTCTTCGCACCGAAAGACTCGCCCACGACCTGAACAGGAACCTGGATCTCGAGCGTTTCGTCGGCCTTCACTTCTTGAAGGTCGATATGGAGAAATTTGTCAGTGATCGGGTCACGCTGAACCTCTTGAAGGAAGGACAGAGCGGAGCTCTTGTCGGAAGCATCCTTGCGGGCGAGCTCGATGAGGAGCGCGCGGCCGGCGACGGACTTGAGGAGACGAACAAACTCGGGAGCGTCGATGGCGAGCGACTCGGGCTTGCTGTGCTTTCCGTAAAGGATCGCGGGGATTTGGTTGGCCTTGCGCACGCGGCGGGAGGCGGAACGGCCGGTTTGGGCGCGGGCCGTGACGTTGAGGATCAGTTGTTCTTTGCTCATATGATTCGTTCCCCCTGTCCCTCCGGAATTGGAGGCAGGCGTATTAGAAAAGAGGTCCAAGACACCGGATCGCCCGAGGGATGGCAAACAAAACTTTGGAAATCTGGCCCAAATAACAAAACGAGCATTGACAACATCGGCAGACGAATTGTTTTTCACCCCTCCTCACTGGAGGATACATTGCCTGGTAGCTCAGTGGCAGAGCAGGTGACTGTTAATCACTTGGTCGTAGGTTCGACCCCTACCCGGGCAGCCACTTTGGCTCCGAAGACTTAAAAAATCTTCGGAGCTTTTTTGTGCCCGTATTTCGGCCGCTCCGTTGCCTACCGCTTGGGCACGGCCCTGAAGACGACAGTCGGCAAATGCTGCCGCCCTCAGCACGGCCCTGAGTCGGCCGCCGGCCGGAACGAAAGATTAATCATCATAATCGATTATCAATAAGCTGGTTAAGTATCACAAAATGCCGATGGCTTGGCTTTTGCTTTCATGATGGCAAATGCCTGCGCTCACCGACCTCCCTCCCCCGGAAACGAACGTCTCCCCGCTCGCCGAAGGCCGTAAAACGGCAAAATCCACCACCGCCCCCCTGCAAGCCGCGCTTGTCACGCTGAAAGACGTTCTGTCGGCATTTCCCGGCACGGATCCGACGATCCTGCCGCGCTTAGCCTCGGCACGCACCGACCTCGCCGTCGCATTGGCGCAACAGGGTTCGCTATCTCATAATCACCCGTTGATGGACGCGTTGCTCCATAGCGCGAATGCCATCGCGGCACATCCCGCCGGTTTCCTGCCTCTTGAAGTGACCAACCATGC
>JBEVND010000089.1:0-5897 GCA_040508285.1 Rariglobus sp.
GCCCCGCGCGGTCACGAGGTCGCGTGGACCCAGCTCGCGTTGACCGCCGCCCCCAAGCCGGCCACGCGCAGCGCCGCGCTCGCTGGCGCGAGCCCAGTCCAAGTCGAAGACACCTCCGGCGGCGTGATCCTCATTACGGGCGACACCACCGCGACGTTCGACCGCGCCACGTCCACGCTGTCCTCTCTGCGCGTTCGCGGCGTCGAGCTGCTTGCCCGCGGTCCGCTCGTTGAACTCAACCGCGCCGCCACCGACAACGACGGCATCAAGCTCTGGGACGGCCAGGAAGGCAAAGCCCTCGGCCGATGGCAAAAGCTCGGCCTCATCGCCAACCCGATTCAGCACCAGCCCGGCAAATTCGACTGGAAGTCCAACCAGGACGGCTCCGTCACCGTCACGCTTTCGCACGCCGCCTCCGGCCGCGAAAACTGGAAGGACTGCACGCACACGCATCGCTACACGCTTCACCCCGACGGCCAGCTCGTCGTGGATAACGACATCGTGTTCTTCGGCGCCGACGTTACCGACCTCCCGCGCGCCGGCGTGCGTTTCGACCTCGTGGCCGGTTACGAAAACCTCGCCTACTTCGGCCGCGGCCCCGTCGAGAACTACGCCGACCGCAAGACCGGCAGTCTCGTCGCCCGCTACGAGACCAGCGTCACCGACGAATATGTGGACTACGTCATGCCACAGGAACACGGCCACCACACCGAAACCCGCTGGCTCGAGCTCTCTACCGCTCGCAAAGCCAAGTCGGCTCCCGTGCTCCGCATCACCGCCGCGCCCTTGTTCGAGTTCAACGTGAGCCATTACACCGCCGAGCACCTCTACGCTGCCAAGCACACGACCGACCTCACGCCCCGCGCCGAGACGATCGTGTATCTCGACGCCGCCCACCGCGGGCTTGGCTCCCAAAGCTGCGGACCCGACGCCCTCGACCAGTATAAGCTCAACGCCAAACGCTACACCTTCAGCTACACGCTGACGACCAAGCGCTAAGCTCCAAGCTGCGCCCAGCATCGACACGCCGGCCGACGGGCGGTGGTTAATGGACAGGTTGACCTGCCTTCCCATCGCCCGCCGGCCGTTTTTTTGCGTCTCGTCCCTCCGTTTTAGACTACTTCGCCGCTTCCGGGCGAAAGCGGGGGTGACTTTTCGGATTCTCCGTCAACGCGAAGGTTGCGCAGTCACCGGCAACCCGTTTCTTGAACCCCGTGCCTGCCGGTTTCCGCGCTCCCCTCGAACTTCTCGGCGTCTTTAAAACGACGACGCGGGAGCGTTTCGACTGGATCACGCCGTTGGCCATGGCGGCACTTTGTGCGATCGGCGTCGCCTTTATATATAGCGCGCAGTTCAAGACCACGCAGGACAACTGGATCACCCAGCTCGTGTGGCTGGCCGGCGGTGCGGTGGTTTATATCGCGGTGTCGCTCATCGACTACCGGTTCTGGCTCAGCTTTGCCCACTGGTTTTACCTGGCGTGTATTGTAGGCCTTTTGCTCGTGCTCATTCCTGGCGTGGGCACGGAACGTTATGGCGCGCAACGCTGGCTGGATTTCGGGTTTTTCTCGTTCCAGCCGTCCGAACCGACCAAGGCCGCGGTGCTGTTGATCACCGCCGGCATCCTCGTTCGATCGAAGGTGGGAACCATCGCGCAATCGCTCGGCACACTGGGGAAATTGGCGCTTGCGGCAGGTTTGCCCATCTTCCTTATCCTGCTGCAACCCGATATTAAATCGGCGATTGTGCTGCCCCCTGTGATCTTCTCGATGCTTTACGTTTCCCGGCTGTCGACCCGCTTTTTTGCGGCAGCCTTGGGCGCGTTTTTGATCCTGATGGGCGTGATCACCGTGGACTGCACGCGTTACGTCAATTTCATGGATGACAACAACTTGTCCTACACGAGGGACAAGGGCCAGTTCGAGTCACATTCGTGGGTGCCGCTGAGGGATTATCAGCGTAACCGCATCATTTCGTTCGCGATGCCCGACAAGATCGACCCGACGGGCGCAGGCTGGAACCTGACCCAGTCGCGCATCTCGGTGGGCTCGGGCGGACTTACGGGCAAGGGCTGGACGCAGGGCACGCAGGCCCAGCTCGGCTACCTGCCACGCGCCGTGGCGCACAACGACTTTATTTTCCCGGTTATCGCCGAGGAAAAAGGATTTTTGGGAAGTGTTACAGTTTTAGGCTTATTCGGAGTAGTGATGTTCAATGGAATACGCATTGCGGGCCTGTCGCGAGACCGGTTCGGCACACTGATCGCCATCGGCGTGACGGTGCTTTTCGCCGTGCACGTCTTCGTAAACATCGCGATGACGATCGGCCTAGTGCCCATCACGGGCATACCGCTTCCCTTTATTAGCTACGGTGGCTCCTTTGTGCTGAGTTGCTGCTTGCTGCAAGGACTGGTCCAAAGCGTCTATCGCTTCCGAAAGGACTTCACATGAAACTGAAGCCTTCACTCGATATTGACCGCTCTGCCGGAATTTCCTGCGCCGCAACTTCCGCCCACGGGTGCCCCGTCCACCACAACCAGGACAACGACCACCATGAGCGATCAACCCTCCGGCCCCGGCCCCCAACCCCAGCCTCCTCGCAACCTTGACGAGGAACTCGCCCTTCCCCCACCCGCCCAACACTTCGAACCCGTCAGTCGCGACGAACTAAAAACCGGCGCCCAGGAACGTTCCAAAGACCGCCCGCTCCTCGAGAAAATCCTCCAGGTGTTCAAGAAGGAGAAAACCTCCTTCCGCGAACTCATCATCAACTCCGAACCGCTCGAAAAGCGCGTCGCGTTGCTGGTCGATGGCGTCCTTGAGAAGTTCGAAATCGAGCGCGAATCCGACAACCGCATGGTTGGCGGCATCTACAAGGGAAAGATCAAGAACCTCGATCCCGGCCTCAAAGCCGCCTTCGTCGACATCGGTTATTCCAAGAACGCATTCCTCCACTACTGGGACATGCTCCCCGCCGCCGCCGATTCCTCCGTGGAAATCGTGCGCGTGAACAAAAAGAAGAACGCCCCGCCGCGCCCCACCGAGCCTACGGTTAAAGACATCCCCAATCTCTACCCGCCCGGCAGCGAGATCGTCATCCAGGTCACCAAGGGCCCCATCGGCACCAAGGGCCCGCGCACCACGACCAACCTCGCCCTGCCCGGCCGCTACCTCGTGCTCATGCCGTTCTCCGACCAATGCGGTATCTCCCGCAAAATCGAGGACCCCAAGGAGCGCGCCCGCCTCAAGCAAATGATCAACGAGCTCACCATTCCGGAAGGCATGGGCGTGATCGTTCGCACCGCCGGCGAAGGCAAAAAGACCCGCTACTTCGTCCGCGACCTGCACATCATGCTCAAGAAATGGGAGCAGATTCAGCAAAAGATGCAGTCCGAGCGCGCCCCTTCGTGCCTCTATCAGGAGCCTGACCTCGTCGAGCGCACCGTCCGTGATTTCCTCACCGAGGAAGTCGATCGCGTCCTCATCGACGACGAAGTCGGCCACAAGCACACGCAGGATCTGGTTGCCCAGATCAGCAAACGCTCCCGCTCCAAGATTGCCCTCTACAAGGACAACATTCCGATCTTTGAACGCTTCAACATCGAGCGCCAGATCGAGCAGACCTTCCAGCGCAAGGTCGCCCTGCCCTCCGGCGGCGAGATCATCATCGACGAAACCGAGGCGCTCATCGCCATCGACGTGAACACCGGCTCCCACAAAAACCGCGGCGGCGACGAGAAAAACGTCATCTACGCCGTCAACCTGGAAGCCGCCGTCGAAGCCGCCCGCCAGATCCGCCTGCGCAACCTCGGCGGCCTGATCATCCTTGATTTCATCGACATGAAGGAACGCCGCCACCGCAACGGCGTTTACGACAAGATGGTCGAGGCCATGTCCACCGACAAAGCCAAGAACCACATCCTGCCCATCAGCCAGCTCGGCATCCTCCAGATGACCCGCCAGCGCCAGCAGGAGTCGCTCTCGAGCAATCTCTACACCGATTGTCCGTATTGCCGTGGCCGTGGCATTGTGAAGAGCGCGACCACCATGTCGGTCGAGCTGCAACGCCGCCTCAGTTCCCTCGTGCGTCGTCTCACCGGTCGCAACGACGGCAAAGAATATTCCCTCCGCGTCATGGTTCACCCGTCGATCCTCGAGCGCCTACGCGTCGAAGACGCCGACCTGCTCGTGCGCATGGAGAAGCTCTTCGGCGTCAAACTGGCCTTCCGCGCCGACCCCGCGTATCACGTGGAAAACTACAAGATCATCAACGCCATCACCGGCGAAGAGTATCGTTAAACAAGGGGTGGGCAGACCCGTAACCCAACCCGGCGGCACGGTCTGATCCTCAATCCTCCGCCCGCGTTTCCGAAAGTGCCAGCCCGTCAAAGGCTGGCACTTTTTGCGTCTGCGCCTCCCCGGCAGCCTGCTTGCAGAAAATCGCCCGCCCGCTCTATCTTCGCGCACCCACAACCCAACGACGATGTCCCGCTCACGCCTCTCGCTCTACACCTGGCTGGCCACGACCGCGCTTTTCGTCGCCTGCGTGACGACCTCCTCGCTTTCCCTGCCCGAACGGGTCGCCACGCACTTCGACGCCGCAGGAGATGCCAATGGCTGGATGTCGCGCACATCGGCGATCGTCACCGTTATCGGACTGGGTTTCGGCATCTCCGCCTTTTTGATCGGTCTGGCCTACTCGATCCGCTTTTTCCCGCCCTCGACGCTCAACGTGCCGCATCAGGCCTACTGGCGCGCTCCCGAAAACTACCCGCGCGCCTGTCGCTACTTCTTCCTTCACACCTTCTGGCTGGCTGCGCTCAACAATCTGTTTCTCGGCGGCGTGCACCAAAGCATCGTCGCCGCCAACGCCGATGCGCCGCCCGCCTTGCTCATTCGCTATATCAGCGTGGGCACCGGCCTGTTTGTCACCGGCGTCCTCGTGTGGACCTTCTTCCTGATCCGCTTTTTTCTCAAAGCGCCGCGCACCTGACGATCGCGGTTTGCGTGTCGTCGGGTCGACAAGTGGTTAAATCCGCTCTCGCGCAAGGATAACGTTATCCGTCGCCTGCCGCGCGATCTCCACCACGCGCAACCCTTCCTCGGCGGTGGCCAACAAAGCGGATGAACCACGCTCCAGTGCGACCGCCCATTCCGCATACATGGCGTCGAAATTCTTCTCGGGAGAGAACGGGAATTCGTGGAGACCTTCGCCGTTTTCCATCGTGAAACGCTCGGTCTCGCGGTTGTAGCGGATCACGCCTCCGGAACCGATCAGCTCATACGTGAACTCGGAGCGCTGGTTCTTCGCGGTGTGGTGGTAGGAATAGCTGATCTCAACCACGCTGTGCGCACCGTTCTCGTGATTCAGATGCACCCACATGTGGTCGGGTGCTTCATAATTATCCACCCATGCGCCGTGCGCATTAAAAGCGCGCACCGGCGAGCCCAGCCAGAAACCCGCGAGGTCGATCTGATGCGTGCCGCAATCCACCATCGGTCCGCCTTCCAACATGCGATCTTCACGGCGTTTTTGAATAATCGTCTGACCGGTCGCATCCGTCGTGAACTTGCCGTGCAGCGACCAGTTATAGATCAGGCGCAACGATCGCACCTCGCCGATCGCACCCGCCCGCACGAGCTCCCGGATCTTGAGTGCCGCCGGACTGAATCGGTAGCAAAAAGCTGAATACAACGTCGCCCCGGCGGCCTTCATCGCCGCGATCATCTGCTCCGCCTCGGCGCGGTTGGTCGCGAGCGGTTTTTCACAGAGCACCGGCAGACGATGCGCCGCCGCCTGAAGCACGTTGGCGTGGTGACACGGTGCGGGTGACGTGATGCTCACACCATCGAGACCGCATTTGAAAAACGCCTCCTCATCGGTGAAACCATGGGGAA
>JBEVND010000155.1:0-10570 GCA_040508285.1 Rariglobus sp.
GTCTCGGAGCGGAACCAGGCGGCGACCTTGTAGTCGGGCAGCGTGGTCAGGTTGGACGGCTTGAGAATCGGTCCGTTGGCGTAGCGGCATTTGAACGTGCCTTTGACGTCGCCGACGATCGCAGCAGCAGACGGATCGGTCTCGAGATCGAGGTAGGCGGTGCCGCGCATCCACTTTTGGGATACCGTCCTGGCGTTGATGATCTTGAGGCCCCAGGTGTAGTCGGCGGCCAGATACGCACCGGCGCAGATGCCGAGATAACCACCGCCGTTGTCCACAAACTTGCGAACTTCGGCGAGGCCTTCGTCGCCGATGCCGGCGGACTGCTTCGAGCCGCTGCCACCCGTGAAAGCGATGACGTCGAAGTCGGCGTTCTTCAACGCGCCTCCCGCGATCTGTTCGCCGGTCAACATCGTCACGGTGGTGCCGGGAATGCGTTTCGCGCGGTCGGCGGTGTTGTTGATGCCGCCGAGACCGCTGCCCTTGCCCTTGTAGATGGCGAGGCGCAGGGGCTTGGTGGAGGTCGGCGGCGGGATGATGGTGCGACGGCCGTTGATGTCGGCGGGGCTGACTTTGGCGACCGGTGTCGCGTCCGACTCATCGTCGCTCACCTGTGCAGCGAGCGGCGGAATCAGCAGCGCAAAACCGAGGGAGAGCAGAGACAGGAGGCGGAACGGAGTGGTCATGAGAGTTGAAAATTAATTTCCCTGTGCGGTGGCGGCAGTGAGTGCCTCGGAGTCCTCGAACGTGCCGGAATGGCCAAGCCAGAGCAGGGCGCGGGGCACGAAGTGTTCGAGGCCGGGAGTGTTTTCCGGATGCGGGCTGATAACGAATACGCGGCCCTTGCCATAGGTTGCATAAGCAGCGGCGGGCGAGTTGATCATCACGCCTTCGGGCGAGCCATTCTCGGAGATCTCCGAGCGAAACCATGCGACCGTTGTGTAGGCGGGAATATCGGTGCGCCCCATGGAGGCGATGATAGGGCCGTTGTTATAACGACATTTAAAGGTGGGCTCGGGCGTCGCGCCGATGATGGCCTCGCCGTCCTTGGACACTTCGAGATCAACGAAGGTGCGGCCGCGTTGCCACTTGGGCGAAACCGTCTTGGCGTTGAGAATACCGAGGCTCCAATCGTAACCGGAGGTGGCGAGGTAGGCGCCGGCGCAGATGCCGAGGTAGCCGCCTCCGTTCTCCACGAACTTCTTCACGTTGGCGCGACCGGCTTCACCGATCGCCCGGGCCTGGCCGGAGCCGCTGCCACCCGAAAACGCCACGATGTCGAACTGTGAAAGATCCACCGTGCCGACCTGCTCGGGCGTGAGCCGCGTGATCTTCGCCCCGGGAATCTGCGAGGCGCGTTCGCTGACGTTGTCGACGCCGCCTTTACCGCTGCCGGGACCTTCGTAAATGGCGATGGAGAGCGTGCGACTCACCGCCGGCGGAGCCGCGACAATGGTGCGGTGGCCATTAATATCGTCGGGGATCAGAAACGGGGCAGCGGTCGAGGTGGTGAACAACGTGCCCTTCGGCGTCGCGGGTGCCGCTGGAGTCGTGGAGGTAGCAGAGCCCGTCGGTGCGGGAGCGATGGGCGTTGCCGTCGTCGTTACCGTGGGCGCGGCGGTTTCGTCCACTTGTTCGCCTTGGGCCAAGGCCGGCACCGAGCTCGCGACCGGGCCCACGATGAAGAAAGTGAAAAGAAGGGAGTTTAAAGTCATGGGAGGGACGAAGCGTCTGTGAACGGGGTGATTCTAGCGGGAGTTTTGGATGAGTTATAGAGCAGGGGTCTCTCCGAGTGCGTGGCGTGGAACTACTCTAGTGCGTTCTGGGGGGTTATCCCGTCACCCCCTGGCCGGAAGGTGACGGGACGGACCTAATCCCGGGTTTCCAAAGCGGGATATCATACACGACCACTGACAGGGTTAATAACTGCAGCCCACGTTCCAGCCGGGCTGCGTGGCGCTACGCCATTCGGTGCGTATCCAGCACGTATTACACGGTGGTCGCTCACCGCTCGGTGCGGGTCTGGTGGCTCTCCACGAGCACGCCGTTTTCGTAGCGTGACTTGGACGTTTCCTGCACCGATTTGGCGGTCTTGCCCGAAGCGCCATCGACCTTGGTCGAGACGGCGATGGATACGCCTGTTTTGATCCCGGGCGCAGCTTTGACGACCGGTGCGGCCACGACCGCCGGCTCGGCTTCGGAGCCGTCATCGTCGCAACCACAGGCACCGTCCGCCGGCGCTGCCTCGTCCCCCTCCTTTGCGGGCTGCGCGGAGGCGCCGGGCTCGGCGGCAAACGATGACACGGCGGGGATCGCGCCCAGCGCGGCGACCCAGAAGAGACTGACCAACAGACGATACGGTTTTGATTTCATGAGTTTTGGGTTGGGTCGCCTGGCGTCACTCCACCTCCACACGCAGGCGGAAGAACAGGCGCGGTGTTTCGTTGAGAGAAATTTCCTGACGAAATTCATGGGCCGCCGCGGCCGGCATCAGCACGCGCTCCTCGCGATACGCGGGATCGACGGGTTCCATCGTCGCGGGAAGCCAGGCGTGCAAATCGACGGACTGCTCCAGCCAGAGAATGATGCCTGCGCCGTGCAACGCACGCGTCTCGCGGTCCCAGTTCATCGAGTTGCCGAGCGAAAACGTCAGCGTGACGGCCGCACCATTCAGGCCGTGTTCCAGCCGGGCCTTGGGCATAAGGTCGGCGCCATCGGCCGCCCGCGGATCTTTACCCAGCGCGAATTTGAGCACGTTGGGCAACCCGTCGCCGGACAAAATCGCCCAAGGGCCGGCATCGGTTCCGCTCAATCCGTGCCGGGCCACATAGAGTTCAAACGCCGACGGCTCCGGCGTCCAACGCGCAGTGAACACGACGTCGTCGATCGCGAGACCGGCATCGAAATTAGGAAAATTCGGCGTGACCCAACGAATCCACAATTCCTGCCCGTGCTCCCAGACCACGTCATCGACCTCGACCGCGATCAGCGTGCGGTTCGACGCATCGTTGCCATTCAGATTGCCGGAAAAACTCCCGCTCTTGAGCGTCTCGAAACGCGCGAGCGATGCATAGTTGGCGCCCGCATCCTGCAACGTTCCTTGATCCGCCGCGAACACCGCGTAACTCGCGTCGATGTATTGCGCGGCCGCATTTGAACTGCGTCGCCATTGCTCACCGTGGAAGCGCAACGAGAACCCGGTGAGTCGACGGCCGGTGCGGTTCACGAAGCGCACGCCCATGCGCACCGAGCCGCCGGCTTCCATCAAACTATCCTGACGCATCGAACCGAGCGCGCGATCTGCCGAAGTGGTATTGGCCCCGTAACTGTAAAGACGACCGCTGCCGGTCGTGCCGTTGTCAGCACGGATGAGAACCGCGTTCCCGTTGGCCGTGCCATCAGCCTGGTGGTAGCTCGCATACCACCCGCGCAAGCCCGCCGCGCCGTCGGCATCCGCGTCGTTGACCCACGGCTCGTCCACCGAGTTGACGCGCGTGAGCGAGTTGAACGTCTGCGCGTAGGTCCACGTTGCCTCGTTTGCGCCGAGGATAATGCCCACGCCCGACGGAGGTGAAAACTCAGCCAGCGACGCCTGCCCGTCGGGATTGACCACGAGGAAGGAAGCATCGACCGGCGGCGGCGTGTCGAAGCGACTGATGATGCGCGACTGGGCAACTTGCAGACCTTTGCCCGCATCGAGCTCGGTCCCGTCGCGCACCACGGCAACACGCGCGCCGAGCATAAAATTCGCTCCCGCCAGTTCGAACCAGCCTCCGCCCAGATCGCTCCAACCGAGCAGCTCCGGCGCGGGTGCCGAGGCGGGCGAGACGAAGCCGGAGTGAATGAGACTGTAGCCCTGTTCGCCGCCCTGAAGCGTTCCTTTGTGGGTGATGCGAATCGTGTAGGCGCCCGTTTCCACCGGCGCGTCGATCAGCACGACCTCAGCGTTATCGACCGTGTTGTCCGCGCGCACGGCAGGTTCCGCGCGGTCGGCCGCATTAAAGCCGTTGAGCACATACGGCATCGCCCACGGGAGATGCACCGCGCCCGAGGGCGCGACCACGCGCACATCGAGGTCGTTGACCAGCGCCGCCAGCCGATCGTCATCGTAACGCGAAGCCGGTCCCACCGGATCGAGCCATGCCAGCGTCACGCGAATCGGGCCCGTGCCGGAATAGTTGAGCGTGCGCGTGTGCGTCTCGCCCTGCTTCAAAATAACGTGCGCCAACTGCCGGCCCGCAGGCTGGTCGGCGTAAGCTTTGATGATCTTCGCCGCCGCATGGACGTTCATCAAACCGTGTCCGTAAATGTAGTCGGGACCGATCCGCCCGCCGTCGTCGACCGTGTGGATAATCAGCCCCTTCAGCGTGTCGCTGCGCAACAGATGACCGGGAAAACGCTTCGAGAAATAATCCTGCAGCAACACCGCCGAGCCCGTCGCATTGGGCGTGGACATGCTCGTGCCGGAGCGCGTGCCGTAACTCCCCTCGGTGCTGCCGATCGAGTAAACGCCATTACCGTTGGCCACGATGTCGGGCTTGATCCGACCATCGTCGGACGGCCCCCGCGAGCTGCCCGAGACGATGCCACCGCCACCGGTTTTCACGCCCGAAGCGTTGCGGCTGACATCGACTACGTTGCCCACCGTGAAATGGTTTTTCGCCTCCTTGGTCGTGCCGTTCAACGTCTCGAAACCCGAGCCCGCGTTGCCCGCGCACTGGAACATGATTGTGTAGGGAAACAGTCGCGCCCACTCGTCGCGGCTTTGATCCGGCGACGTGTAACGTCCGCTGCCGTCCGTCCCCAGCGAGGTGTTGGTCACGACCATGTTCCCCTCGCCCGGATAAGGGATCGCCTGCGATGCATATTTGGCGGCGCTTTCCTGATACCAGCTGTAAAGTGTGACGGCCGGCGCCATGCCCTTGGCCGCGGCGTTGAGTCCCTGCGCGCCAATCGTGCCGCCCACGTGGCTGCCATGACCGGTGGGGTCCGCCGTGGTCAACGTCACCACGCGTGAACCGCCGCCTGGCAATGCGAATTCAGCGTGTGAATACACCGCACCCAGCTCAAAGACGCCCGCGCCCAAACCCGCGCCGTCGATCCCGGGACCGAACACCGCATCGAAGCCGGCGCTCTGCCGCACATACGTTGCTCCCGTTGCCACTGCGGCATCGGCGTTCTGCTCGGACATATAGAGAGGCCGGTTTCCCTCAAAACCGATCAGCGCCGAACGTTCACCCGACGCTCCGGTGAGCTGCAGCGGCGTCGCCAGCACCTGCGCCCGCGCAACGAGTTGTCGTTCCTGAGCGGTTTCCAGCGCGGTGAGCCGCGCGACCAATCGCTCGCGGTCCGCCGAAGAACGCAGAACCGGAACCGAACGCATGATTGCGAGGCTCTGCGCCTCGAACGTTTCGTGTTGGTCGAGGCCGACCTGATCGACTGGATCCTCGTTAGTTAATTTTTCGACGAAGCTCGACGCCTCGGTTTCCGCCAGCGCGACGCGGTCACCGGTCGAAAAGGTTTCCGAAAGGCCCCACCACACCGCGAGCACTCCGCCTGCAATCACCCCACTCGCAGCCATCGCCGTGCGGAGCTTTCTACGTGTGGATGATTTTCTTGAAGTGCGGGGCATGGATAAAAGCAAAAGCCGTCCGAAGCCTTCCGGACGGCGCAGCGGCTATTCAGGGCGTCCGCTCACGCGCGGGCCTTGCGACGCTGCAGGACAGCCGCCGCCAGACCCACGAAGCCGGCGAGCACGGCGTAAGCGGACGGCTCCGGCACGACGGTGGCCGACGAAGTAAACCACACGTCGTCGATACCGAAGCCGTGATCGGAATTCGCGTCATTGTTATCGAACCAGCGCAGCCAGACGCTCTGCCCCTGCTCCACACTCAGTCCCGTCATGGTCGCTCCATCGACCACCACGCGATTGGCGGTGAGATTTCCGTTTAAAGAGGCCGCCGTGGCTGAATTGGAGGTCTGCGGACCGACAAAAGTCGCCTCAGGGACCGCAATCCACGTGGCCGCAGCGTCATCAAGCGAGGTGGCATTCAAAGAGTAATAAACCAACAGACGATGCGTATCCATATTTCCGGCACGGCGCCATTGCTCGCCGGTGTAACCAAACGTGAAATTGGTCAACGAAGAGCCGGTGGCATTGGCTATCTGGAGCCCGTAAAAGATTCCGCCCTCGTTATACGGCCCCATCTCGGTGCCATTGGTCGCCTGGCCTCCGAGCGCGACATCGAGCGAACCCGTCGAGCGATAGAGATTAAAGCCGGTGCCCGCGCCCGTCGTGACCGTGGCGGTGGTCGGGAGCGTGTAGGTGGACAGCGAGGCGTTGTGATAGAATGCCGACCAGCCCAGATACGTTTCGTTGTTCACCCATCCCGTCGCACCGTCAGCGAGAACCGTCTGTGTATCGAAATTCTGGGTATAGGTTGAACCGAGATCCGAATAACTCACCTGAGCCTGCAGCCCCACGACGATTGCAACCGACAATCCCAACGCAAAGAGAGGGTTCCTTTTCATGCGCTCCCTTGGTGCACACGACGTTCCGCCTCCATGGCGTAGAGCTACTCCCCGTGCGATTACGTAGCGCTCCCACCGCTGCTGGCCCCGCACTCGCTATAAGAGAAAACGCCGAAATCCGCCGCCTCCCATGCTTACCCAACTTCATCAACTCCTCGACGCCGCGATCAATGGCGTTAACGCGCTGCTCTGGAACTACGTCCTCGTCGCGCTGCTCGTGCTATCGGGCATCTATTTCACAGTGCGTTTTCGCTTCGTGCAGGTGCGCTTGCTTGGACAAAGCCTGCGCCAGGTCGTGGCCAAAGCGCCGACCGACGGCGGCATCAGCGGTTTCCAAGCGTTCACCATCGGACTCGCGAGTCGCGTGGGCACGGGCAACATCGCCGGCGTCGCAGTGGCGCTCACCGTTGGCGGACCAGGCGCGATTTTCTGGATGTGGGTGATCTCTCTTTTCGGCATGGCCTCGGCCTTTGTCGAATCGACGCTCGCGCAGATTTTTAAAGTGCGTCACCGCGATGGATCGTTCCGCGGCGGCCCGGCCTACTATATCCAGACCGGACTCGGCTCCAAAAAAATCGCTGTCCTGTTCTCGTGTTCACTGATCCTCGCCTTCGGTTTTGTGTTCAACGCCGTGCAGGCCCACTCGATTGGTGAAGCCTTCGAGAGTTCCTTCGGTTGGGACCCGCTCTATGTGGGCATCGGTCTCGGCCTGATGACGCTGCCGATTCTTTTCCGTGGCATGCGCGGTGCCGCGCGGATCTCCGCGATTATGGTGCCGCTCATGGCGATCGGCTATCTGCTGATGGCCGCGTATGTGATCGTGATTAACTTCGCGCTCATTCCCGAGGCGCTCGGCTTGATCGTCAAAAGCGCCTTTGGCCCGCAACAAGCCGCCGGCGGTTTCGCCGGCTACGCTTTCGGCGCAGCGGTGCTCACCGGCGTGAAACGCGGCCTCTTTACCAACGAAGCGGGCATGGGCTCCGCGCCCAACGCCGCCGCCACCGCCAGCAGCCGCCATCCTGCACAACAAGGGCTGCTCCAAATGCTCGGCGTCTCGATCGACACGCACCTCATCTGCACCGCGACTGCGTTGATCATTCTTCTCTCCGGTCAATACACCGCCGGCACGGGCATTCAGGGCAGTGCCCTCACGCAATCCGCGATCGCATCGCAGGTCGGCAGTTGGGGCGGGATCTTCATGGCGGTGGCCATCTTCTTTTTCGCCTACGCCTCGGTCATCGGTAACTACGTTTACGCCGAGAGTAACTTCGAGTTCCTCACCAAGAACCGCACTGCGATGACGGTTTTCCGTCTGTTCGTGGCCGCCATGGTGGCCTTTGGCACGGTGGGCAGCCTGGCCACGATCTGGAACCTCGCCGACGTGAGCATGGGCCTGATGACGATCATCAACCTCGTGGCGATCTGCCTGCTCGGGAAATACGCGCTCGCCGCGCTCACCGACTACAAACGCCGGCTCAAGCCCGGTGCGGAAGAGCCGCTCTTCACCCGCGACACGATCCCCGCGCTCACCCATCTCCTGCCTTCCGACGTGTGGGGGCGGAAGCCGGTCGCGCCTCCAGCCGAGCGTAAAATTACGCAGCCCGTCGCCGTGGTGGAGGCATGATCCTTGCGGGAGCGCGAGTGTATGCGCGCTCCGAATACCGCCCCCGTTAATCGCCGTTCTCTTTTTCAACGTCTCACCCGCAGCGTGCCGCTGCTGGTGACCGTGATCGTCCACGCCGTCCTGCTGGCCATCGCCGGTATCTTTTTCGTTTCGGAGACGTTTACCGAGAAGCGCAAGACGTTCGAGGCGGCGCAATCGGCGGACAAGTCCGAGTTCACCCGGCAGGTCGAACACCGGCTCAGCGTCGCACGACGCGCGGGCGGTTCGTCTGCGGTGTCGCCCGTTTCGACCCAGCGCATTTTCTCCACCGCAGAGAACGCGCTCTCGTTACCCGACATGCCGGAACTGGCGCAGGTCGGAGCAAGTTCGCTCGGTGGCATGGGCGGCTTCGGCAACGGCGTCGGTCTGCACGGCTCGGGTGCCGGGTTGTCCACCAGCCTCGGCTCATCGGCAAGTCTCGGCCGCGGTTTTATGAGTATGAGTTTCCTCGGCATCACCGCGCAGAACGCCCGCCGGGTTGCCTTCGTCGTGGATATCAGCCCCGAGCTGCTCGACATCCGCAAAGGTGGTTTCGAGGCCTTCGCCATCATCCGCGAAGAGATCATGAAGCTCATCAGCCAGCTTCCGCCGGCGTCCGAGTTTGGCGTGGTGGTTTACGACGAGGGCACGGTGATCCGCTTTCGCAACGAGATGCTGCCCGCCTCGGTCGCAAACAAAACCGAGTTCTTCGAATGGATGAAACCGATCAATGCGCAACCTTCGCGCATCGGCGCGCAATCCGTCCCTGTGCGCAACAACTGGCGCGCCCGTCCCCTGCCCGACGCCGGACTCGATCCCGACTACCTGCCGCCCTACTGGATGCGTTCGCTGCGCGCCGCGCTCGAGCTCGGCCCCGACGCCGTTTACGTGATCAATGGCGGGGCCGGTCGCGGCGTGCGTCAGGCTTCGGCATCGGAGATCGCCAGTCGCAAACGCAACAGCGAGGAGCACCTCGCCGATCTTCGCGCCCAGGGCCTCGATCCCGTTGCCCTCAATCGTTCCCGCAACGCCTCCCTCGCCCAGGCACGCCGGGAACTCAACGCGATCAACGAGCGTCGGCGAGAACAGGGTAAACCGCCCTACATCGTCACCAGCACGCGGCGTATCTTCGATGCTGATTTCCAAGCCGAACTGCGGCGCGCGGGTTTCTCGATCAAGCTCGACTACACGGGTTGGACCGATCGCCAGGGCCGCCCCGTATGGAGCGAGGGCAACTCCGTCGCCACGCTTACCGTGGTCGGCTATGACGAGGCCCACGGCTACATCGCCCGCATCCAACGCGCTCTGCTTTCAAAGCGGGCCGATTTGAATGTGTTTCTCTTCACCGGTCCCAACGAGGAGCCGGAGAACGCGATCAAAAATCTCAGCCAAGTGGCCAAGCGCAATGGCGGCCGGTTTCAGCTCCTGAACACCCGCCGACTGCGCGAGCTAACCGGCGAGAAGCCCTGACGACCCGCCTCAGTTCGCGCCTTGGGTGCGCGAACCCGCCAGCTTGGGTGCGTCTTTCGCGAAGCGATCGAAAAAGTGCAGCCGGTTTTCGTGGTCGCTCAACATACGGACATCGTTCGCCTGCACAAAAGGCGCGGGGCCTGTCGAAACCGGCTGGCTGGAAGTTGCCATAACCGAAGAGGTCAAAAGCGTGAAGTGAGAGTTCATTTCGGATTCAGTTTATCGTTTCTCAGGATCGTCCGACAGAGGGTGAACCCGCCCCCGCGGATCTACGTAGTCGCCCCATGCAATTGTCGTGATGTTTTGTAATGGTCCGGCGCATACACGGCCTATTCGGCCGCCAGCTCGACGCGGAGCCTCAGAAATGTGCGGGACGAGGCACCGTCTTCTGGGAGCGCCGTCCGGACTTTAACGCGTGTGCCTCCGTTGTCGGGGAGCGCGGTGTAGTCTTGCTGAGTGGTCGGGAGGCCGGGGCCGTTGATGACGCCCGTTCCGTAAGCATGACCCTGCTGCCACGAAATCAGATCGGCCGAAACCTCCACCCCATAACGCACTCCCGGACGCTCCGTCGGAATGACAAACTCGATTTCGAGCTTTCTGATTGCACCGGTGTCCACCATCGCGACGCGTGCCGGCGGCTCCGCATCGACGACCGCGGGATTTGAACCCATCGCGTATTCCATCAACGCCGATCGGGCGTCTCCATCCGTGTCTGAATCGGCCGATAACACGCCATGCAGTTCGCTCCACGCCGCGAACGGGCTCAGCACGGAAAGCGTGAGCGTGGCCGTGCGCGAGCCGGCGACATTGGTTGTTTCCAACGTGATCGCGTAAGTGCCCGCCATCGTCGGTGTCCCGCTGATTTCGCCTGTCGCGGGGTTCACGCTTAGACCTGCAGGGAGTCCCGAAGCCGCGTAGCTATCGACC